>JBDSAQ010000478.1:0-12825 GCA_039922095.1 Ginsengibacter sp.
TCTTTATTACATGAAGTTGATAATATAGAAAATACTATTAAAATAAAAATTGCATTTGCGAAAAAAAATTTCATGAGTGCTTTTTAATTGCCTTTCTAACGAATAACAAATCTCTGCTTATTATCCACGGCTGTAAGTTAATCAAACTAAAACCATATAATTATCAGGAAGTACTTATCATTTCGGCAACCTCTTTTTCTACATCCTGCGTAGTAGATTTGTAACGGATCACTCTTCTGCCTAAAAGCAAAACAGTAAAGCTGAGCAGTGCACAAAAAGCCATTACACCTGCCATTGGTAAAGCACTTTGGCTGGTTAAAAAACTTACAATTGCAGATGCAAGAGCGCCAACTCCAAGTTGGATAGCTCCCATTAAGGCAGACGCACTACCTGCATTTTTGCTGAAAGGCGCCATAGAAAGAGCTGCTGAATTTGGAAAGATAAATCCCTGGCAGCTTAAGAAAATCAATATCAAAATTATAGTAGAATATAAACCGGGTAAATGAGTAAGTGTTCCTGTAAATAAAATTATACCTGTAAGGCTTTGACATAATAATGCAACACGTATAATTTGCTCACTGGTAAATCTTCTTAATAAAATACTGTTAAGCTGGCTGGCGAGTATCAGGCCAAGGGCGACTGTGGCAAATATAAATCCATATTGTTTTTCAGTTACTTTAAATATCTCCATAAATACATGAGGAGATCCTGCGATGTATGCATAGAGTCCGGCAGCGGCAATAGAACCAGTAAAAGCATAAGTATAAAATTGCGGTTCTCTGAATACTGCTATAAAATTTTTTAGTATAGGCCCCGGCAACAATGAGATAGAAATGTCAGGCTTTTTGCTTTCGGGTAATGCAAAGTGAACCGCAACCAATATGAATGCTGACATTATTGTAAGTATAATAAAAATCCAGTGCCAGTCAAAAGCAGAAGTTACATAGCCACCAACCGTTGGGGCTATGATAGGAGACACACCCACCACAAGCATAAGCAGGGAAAAAATTTTTGCGTTTTCATGCACAGGGAATAAATCACGAACCATTGCCCTTGCAGCCACCATGCCTGCACAGCCTCCTAAAGCCTGTAATAAACGAAACGCAATAAGTGCATCTATCGAAGTACATAATGCACAACCAACAGAGGCGAGTAAATAAACTGATAGTCCTATATATAATGGTTTCTTGCGGCCAAATCTATCCAGTAAAGGCCCATATAATAACTGGCCGATAGAAATACCAATAAAAAAACTTGAAAGCGAAAGGGATACTCTTGCTACTGATGTGTTAAGATCAGCAGCAATAGCCGGAAAACCAGGAAGGTACATATCAATAGAGAACGGTCCAATTGCTGTTAACATTCCCAGGATAAGTATCATGAAAAATTTATTCTTTCCTTCCATACGATTCAGGACAGCAAAACTATGCCAGCATTTTTTAAAACCATCATTTTAAAAGATGCAGTATTTGAAATTTAAAGATGGTAAGGCTTATAAGATTTTTTGACTTGGCCAGGTTGTTATTTTTGAGGAATGGTGAAATAAAATGTAGTTCCCGTGCCAGGTATAGAGTTAACCCAGATTCTTCCCCCATGCAATTCAACTATTTTTTTACAATGAGACAGGCCTATACCGGAACCCTTATATTCGCCCCTGGTGTGAAGCCGCTGAAATATGATAAATATTCTTTCGTAATGCTTTTCATCTATTCCTATTCCATTATCATTAATTTCGAACTCCCAATATCCCTGAGTTAGTTTGGCTGAAATTTTTATTTCGGCTGTTGTGTTTTTCTTCCTGAATTTTATTGCATTCATTACCAGGTTTTGAAAGAGCTGCTGTATTTCTGTTGAATAACCGGTTATAACAGGTAAATGCTCAATTTGTATTTTTGGACTTTCATCTGTTATTAATTTATTAAGGTCTTCAAGCACCACGCCTAACATTGTATTACAATCAATCTGTTCCTGTTCTCTTTTTCTGCCTATCCGGGAATAATCAAGCAGGTCTTTAATAAACACCCTCATCCTATCAGAAGAATGAGTGATAAAAGTTAGGTATTGATTTGCTCTTTCATCAAGTTTTTCACTGTACTGGGTTTGCAGCAGCTCAACAAAACTGGAAGTAGTGCGTAAGGGTTCCTGCAGATCGTGTGATGCCACGTAAGCGAATTGTTCAAGCTCACGGTTTTTTATTTCCAGCTCTTTATTTTTAAATTCGAGATCAGCTTCGGATCTGCGCAGTGTCTCTTCGGCTAATTTACTTTCCGTAATGTCCCGGAAATTCCAGACCCTGCCAACACATTCCGCATTAATTAACTGTGGCTGGGAATAATGTTCGAATATACGGCCATCCTTAAAGTGGAGGATGTCGAAACTCAATTCATTCTTTTTAATGTATAATTCTTTTACTTTGGAAAGAAACTCTCCAGGATTTATTAATTGGTCGAGAACAAATGCAATAGCCTTTTCATCGTTATGCGTGGCCAATATATTTTCAGGTATACGCCATAATTCTACAAATTTTTTATTGAACCGGACTATTCTGCCATTAAAGTCTACTACTAAAATGCCATCAGCGGTTGATTCTATTGTAGCTTCGAGTATTGAAATAGACCTTTCCAATTCTTTTTCTGCTTTCTTGCGATCAGAAATGTCAATGGAAAAACCTAACACAGCAGGAACCTCTGTTCCTGAGGCAGTGAATGGAATTTTAGTGGTAGATAATATCCTGACGTTACCAGTTGCATCTGTTATAAGTTCCTCTTTATTAAACTCCTCCGTTCCGTTTTCAATAACCATTAAGTCTTCTTTAGTGAAATGCTCCACTTCCTCCTGGTTAGAATTAAAATCAGCATCACTTTTCCCTATTAAATCATTTATGGTGCAGCCATAAACATCAGCAGTTGCTTTGTTAGCCAATATAAATTTTCCGTTAATATCTTTTGCAAAAATAAAATGCGGAACTAAATCAATTATTTCTCTAAGCTGAGTCTCACTCGCTGATAATCTTTTTTCTGTTTTCTTTCGTTCCTTAATATCATTCCTCAGATCATTATTCAATTGAATCATTTCATTTGAGCTAAGGTCAATGGAATGTTCTATCATCTTTCGATCCTTCTCATAATGGTCATAGGAGTCGCTGATCACTTTCAATAGCGGCAAAAGATTCTCCGGTATCTCATCCAATGCACCCAAATTTTTTTGGAGCTGGCGTTTCAAAAGTTTATTGTACATTTTATTCCTCGCTAAGTGTGGTGATCGTCATTGTTTGATTATGTAATTCACATTTAATAAAATTAAATGAGGGTGATATTTCTCCATATGAATAAAAGCCGGCAATGGCGGTTTTGTTACCATATATAGCTCTTACAACTTCAACCTCTTCTTCTATCCGCTGATCTAAAACAAGCTTTCTTCCAACACAACTTATCAATAGGGCAAGTTCAGGAGTATGTGCTTTGTTGCACATGGAGTTTTGTGCTGCGTCTGAAGCGCCTTCAATGAGACGGTCAAGATTGGCCTTCATTAACCGGGCATAAGTTCCTTCAGGCATATTACCGGCAAACGTCAAACTCTTCTCCTCTTCATTAACTGACAGGATAGTTCTTACCAGAGAGTGTCCTGCTTTATCTGTACGAATACTTAATGGAAATAACAGGCCGGAGCCGGGAAGCTCATTTGCATATTCGCCGAGGTACATTTTATAAATGTCAAGCGCAGGTTTCCCATCCAGCTCATATAATATATTTGCTTTTGATTTAGTGATCAGGCGCTCGGGGCCAAACGAATCCCAGCCGCCTACACTTCCATAAGATACAGAAACATGAGGTCCGTAAAATCCTATAGCAACAATTCTTCCTTCAACAGGCGTTTCATTTAACCCTACCAGGGTTTTTTGAAACCTTGGGCCGTCTCCTGCAAGGCCGCCGGTGAGTATTGTTCCTGCGGGTAATTGTTTCTGCAAACCACTAACCAGTTCGCTGCCATTTACTTTTTGACCATCAGAAATTACCAGCACATATTTAAGATCATCAGGGTCAAGATTGGCGGCAAGACATTTACCGGCTTCAAAACTATTTTCTACTTCTCCAATATTAGTAACTGCGGTCTTAATTTTTATTTTTTCAAAAACAATAGCTGTAAGCGAAATAGTTTCATCACTTACTTCTGTGTCTGTTATTTCACCGGCAGTAGAATTTAAAAGAATATGCGCCCCCGGATAATCATTTTTTATAGAAGCATAAATGGCTGCATCGGCGAGAATTTCTGTGCTTGAAAATACCAGGACAAGACTGCACAATGAAGGGTCAAAATCATCGTTTCGCAATATCTTCCATCCGGTAGCTTTTGAGTATTTCTTTTGTTGGATTTTCATATATTCTTTTGGTTTTTAAAGATTTTTGTGCAGTGTATGTCGGGTATGGTAAAATAAAAAGCAGATCCTTTCCCAAACTCAGATTCAATCCAAATTTTCCCGTTGTGCAATTCCACAATCTTTTTACAATACGACAATCCTATCCCCGACCCTTCATATTCTGTGCGGCTGTGCAAACGCTGAAATATATCAAATATCTTTTCCCGGTGCTGCTCTTCTATTCCTATCCCATTGTCTTTGAATACAAATTCCCAGCAGCTCTTTAATTCCTGTACTGAGATCATTATTTGGGGGGTGGTGTCTTTTTTTCTAAACTTAATTGCATTGATCAGCAGGTTTTGAAAAAGCTGCTTTATCTCATTTGGATATCCAATTATAACGGGAAGAGTAACAAAGGAAATATCCGCCTTTGCTTCCTGTATAGCAACATGAAGATCGTCCATTACATTCCGCAATATTACTTTGCAATCAACCTGTTCCAATTCTTTTTTGTTGCCAATTCGTGAGTAATCAAGCAGGTTCTTTATAAGCACTTTCATACGGTCCGAAGCGTCTGTTATAAAATTGAAATATTTGTCGGCCCTTTCATCCAATTGTCCTGCATATTGTTTCTGCAGCAATTTTACAAAGCTTGAAGTGGTCCTCAGTGGCTCCTGCAGATCATGAGATGCTATGTAGGCAAACTGTTCCATTTCTTTGTTCTTTATTTCCAGGTCTGAATTTGCCTGCTCTGCCTCCTTGCGTGCTTTCTGTTCTTCTTTTGTTGATTTGAGTAACTGATGGGTTTGCTCCTGTACCTGTTGTTGAAGATTTAGCTTTTGGTTATTAATGGCCCTAACACGATACCGGTAAAATCCAACCGCAATACCTGCAACCATTAACACTGCCAGTATCTTAAACCACCACGTAAGCCAGAATGGTGGCGTGATAGTTATTATAACCGAAGCACCTTGTTCATTCCAGATGCCATCATTGTTAGATGCTTTTACCCTAAAAACGTAATCGTCCGGATCAAGATTTGTATAAGTAGCTGTACGGTTAGTACCTACATAGTTCCACTCTTTGTCAAAACCTTCCAGCTTATATGCATACTGATTTTTCTGTGAAAATGTATAATTGATGGCGGTAAACCCTAATGAAAATACAGATTGGCCCCAAGGGATGGTGATATGCTTTACCTCAGTAATATTGCTTTGTAACGGAGAACCCGGCTTACCAATAGAAACAGGTTTATTGAATATTTCAAAGCTCGTGAAATATATGGGCGGAACCGTTTGATTAAGTTTTAGATCTTCAGGATGAAAAGCGTTAAACCCATCAAATCCGCCAAAGTAAATTTCATTGCTGCGGGTCTTGAGAAAAGAAAGTGTAAAAAACTGGTTGCCTTGCAGCCCGTCACTTTTAAAATAATTTTTAAATGTTGCCTTCTCCGGATTAAACTGACTGATACCCAAATTTGTTGAAATCCAGAGGTTACCATGGGTATCTTCCACGATGGCATGGATCTGATTGTTGGGCAGCCCGTTTTTAGCATTGTACACTTTAATCACCTTACCATCAAAATCTACCTGGAAGAGTCCCTTATTGAATGACCCGGCCCAATAATTACCTTTACTATCCTTGTAAAAGGTGCGAATATCGTTATCCGGAAAGTTCTTAAATGCCTTAAACTGGCTGTCAGCTCTGTCGAAGCGATACAATCCCTTCCAACTGCAGACCCACATATACCTGTGGCCGTCTTCCACAAATTGCCATACGTTATTACTGGCTTCCGGGTTACCGGAATGAATCTTATATCGTTTTATAACCCCTTTGTCTTTGTCGAAAATATCAATTCCTTCATCATTGATTGAAAGCCAGAGCAAACCTTTGAAATCTCTTTTTACATGCCATACCTTTCTTCCCGAAATGCTTGACGGATCATTTTTATCGGGCATATAATGGTAAAACTTTCCTGTTTTCCTGTCATACTTATTCAGCCCTTCATTCCATGTTCCTATCCAGATATTATGATCATTATCCTCCTCAATGTTTCGAATAGTGTTTCCGCTAATACTGAATGGATCCTTGGGATTGTGTTTAAAGATTTTGAAAGTTTTTGTTACAGGATTGAAAATATTAGCGCCTTCTCCATCCGTTGCAATCCATATCATGCCTTCTGAATCTTCATAAAAACCTCCGATCGTGTTAGAAGACGGCGATCGTGTGATGCCCTGGTTTTGCCTGAACAATTTAAAATTATATTCCTTGGGATTGTAGTAATTAACACCACCATTTCCTGTGCCCACCCATAGTATTCCTTCTTTATCTTTATAAAACGTCCACACGCCATTATTGTTTAATCCTGCTCCGTTATTTTCATTATAAGTGATGGATTCAAAGGTTTTCTGAAGTTTGTCGAAACGATAAATCCCACCCTGATCAACTGCGATTAGTAAATACCGATCGCTTTCAGCTATTACTGATCGCATTAATGCCTTACTTATATCATTACCATTTCCATCGCTGGGATAATGTTCAACTTTTCCTGTGGAAGGATCAAAAGAATGAAAGCCTTCCCCGTCAGAAGTAACCCAGATTATATCCTGTTCATCTATGAAAAGGCTTTTCGTGATGTTATCTCCAAAGTCAATCCGGGAATCCTGCAAGGTTATTAGCTTATTTGATCCTGCTTTTAAACAATAGATTCCCCGTGCGTCCGACACCACCCAAATATTTCCTTTTGAATCTTCCCCAATAGATTGCGACCCATTATAAAAAGCTTTATCATCTTTCTTGAAATAATACCGGATAAACTTTTTCTCTGATGGCAGCCATTTGTTCAGGCAGTTTCCACCGGCCTCTACCCAAAAATTTCCTTTCTTATCACGGTACATGGAATTTACGTTTCCACTGCTGATGCTATTGGAATTTGAAGAATCATATTTGAAGACGATGAAAGAGTCTGAGGCTCTGTCATATAAATTCATTCCGGCCGCAGTACCTATCAATATATTTCCATTTGTGTCTTCATTTATGCATCGCAATGTGTTATTGCTGAGGGATCCGCTTTCATTATCATGATGAAGGTACCTGGTAGTTTGATAACCATCATACCTGTTAAGGCCCATATCTGTACCGATCCAAAGAAATTGGCGGCTATCACGATAAATACTGAATACCCGGTTGCTGGAAAGACCCTGATCTACGGTGATGTATTTAAATTTGAATTCTGATTTTTGAGCATGTATAGGGGATGAGCTGAATACTAACAGCAAATACAATAGGCCAATCATTTTTTTCCCAATCATGAAACGCATTTATTAATGAGGATTAAATAGCTCATATAATTTTTTAATTATTACATTAATATATCATCCGGTTTTTTCATAATATTATTCTTTATCTTTTCCTGAATGGTAAAATAAAAAGTACTTCCAAGGCCCGGCGTAGACTCCACCCATATTTTTCCATTGTGTAGTTCCACTATCTTTTTACAATATGATAATCCTATTCCAGAACCTTCATATTCGGTGCGGGTGTGTAAGCGTTGAAATATATTGAATATCTTTTCCCGGTTCTTTTCTTCAATCCCAATACCATTGTCTTTAAATATGAACTCCCAATAGTTCTTTATTTTTTGCACCGAAATTATTACCTGTGGAATAGTATCTTGTTTTCTGAATTTAATTGCATTGATCAAAAGGTTTTGGAAAAGCTGTTTTATCTCATTGGGGTAACCACTTATAACCGGCAACTGCATATAGGAAATATCTGCTTTTGCTTCCTGTATGGCAACATGAAGATCGGCGAGAACGTCCTTGAGTACTACTTTGCAATCAACCTGTTCTAATTCTTTTTTACTGCCAATTCGTGAATAATCGAGCAGGTTCTTTATAAGAACTTTCATACGGTCCGAAGCGTCCGTTATAAAATTGAAATATTTATCGGCCCTTTCATCCAATTGTCCTGCATATTGTTTCTGCAGCAATTTTACAAAACTTGAAGTGGTTCTCAGTGGCTCCTGCAGATCATGAGATGCTATGTACGCAAACTGTTCCATTTCTTTGTTCTTTATTTCCAGCTCTATATTAGCCTGTTCCGCTTTGTGACGGGCCTTCTGCTCTTCCCTGGTTGATTGAACCAATTTAATAGTTTGCTCATGCACTTGCTTTTGCAGATTTGCTTTTTGCGCTTCAATATTATTTATACGTCTCGTGATAATTGCCGCAGTGCCGCCAATAATAATTAACACTGCCAGTATTTTAAACCACCAGGTAAGCCAAAAAGGAGGTGTAATGATTATTTTAATTGAAGCTGCTCTCTCGTTCCACACACCATCATTATTAGAAGCCTTTACTTTAAAAGTATATTCTCCGGGGTCAAGATTGGTATAGGTTGCTGTACGGTGGTAACCTGTATCCCATATTTCATTAAAGCCTTCCAGGTTAAATGCATACTGGTTCTTTTCTGATGCCGTAAATCCGAGTGCCGCAAATTCAAAAGTGATTATTGACTGATCATAGGATAAGGTGATCTCCTTTGTTTGTGTAATATTCTGTTTTAAAGGAGAATTTTTTTCCGCCGCAGCAACAGATTTATTGAACAATTTGAAATTGATAATAACAACAGGGGGAATATTTTTGTTTTCCGCAAGATTGGCAGGATTAAAAGCATTGAAGCCATTAACTCCACCAAACAGGATCTCCCCTTTGCTTGTTTTAAGACCAGCGCCCTGCGAAAACTCAAAACTTTGAATGCCATTATACAGGCTGCTGTTTTTAAATGATTTTTTCTTCGGATCGAAACGGCTGATACCATTATTGGTGCTTAACCATAAATATCCATTATCATCTTCTACTATAGAGTTGATGGTATTATCCGGCAAGCCATCGTTTGTAGTGTAAGTCGTCATTTTGTTGGTCTTAAGTTCCAACAAGCTAAGGCCACCTCCTAATGTTCCTATCCACATATCTCCTTTCTTATCTTCATAAAGAGAAAAGATAGCATCGCTTTCCAATGCAGTATTGCCTTGACGGTACAATGTAGAATTTCCTGTTACAGGGTCAAATCTATTGAGGCCCGTTGTGGAACCGATCCAAATATTTCTTTTTTTGTCCTCATAAAAGCAGCGTATATAATTCCCGGCTACTGCGTTAGGATCATTTGAATTTTGCAAATATTTAGTGATTATCCCTGTAGCCGGGTTTAGTACATTCACTCCGCCACCGTTTGTACCCATCCAGATATTACCCTTTGCATCTTCTAAAATGGCATATACCGCATCGTTATTTAACTGGTTGCCGGCATCTCCTTTTGTATAATGTACGAATGTGTTTGTCTTTTGATCATAACGGTCAATACAACTGCCATAGCTACCGATCCACAGGTAGTCGTTCTTTTTACTTTGCAAAAGGCATAAAACCGACCAACTTGCAAGTGAATTCTTATTGTTTGGCTCAGGATTGAAACGGACAAACTGATTCGTTGAGCTTTTCCATAAATTCAGGGCTCCGCCATCAGTACCTATCCAAACGTCGCCGTTGGCTTTTTCTGCAAAGGAAGTAACTCTATTGAAACTTAAACTCAGCCAATCAGAAGGCTTATTCCTGTAAGTATCGAAGTAAGTAAGGTATTTATCATATTTATTGATCCCCCCCTGGTAGGTTCCTACCCACAGTATTTTTTCTTTATCATACAACATCGACATCACCATACCATTTCTGTTCAACGAAGTTGGCTCGTCAGGATTGCTCCTTAAATGAACGAAAATTCGTTTCTCCGGATCAAAAAGCTCCAAAGTTGCGTGAGTGCCAATCCATAACTTTCCCTCTCCCGCCTCTTCAATGGCTGTAACACGATTTTCCGTAATACTCATCGAATCCCTGGGATCATTTATAAAATTGGTAAAGGATTTGGTAGCCGGATCAAATAAATTTAATCCATTAGAGGTACCTATCCAAAGCCGGTTACGACTGTCTTCCTTAATGAATGATACATGATCATTGCTTAAACTATTGGTTTTGCTATCGTCGTGAAGGAAATGTTCGAACTTTTTTGTTTTACGGTCCAATATATTCAGACCTACTGAAGTGCCTATCCAAAGATTATTGTGGGAATCTTCAAAAATACTGGTAATTCCATCATTACTAATGCTTGCAGCATCATTGGGGTCATGGCCGAAGTGAGTAACTTTTCCGGTTTTCCTGTCTAAAAGATTCAGTTGCCAGTAAGTGCCTATCCAAAAATTATTCCGCCTGTCTTCATACATGGCGGTAATCGAGTTTTGACTTAGTCCCTGGTAATTACCATTACTTTCTTTGATACGAATAAATGAATCATGTTTCCTATCGTACAGGCATAATGCGCCGTTTGTAGTGCCTACCCACAGGTTGCCGAGGCGATCTTCATAAAGCGACATGATATTACTCGTGCTTAGGCTGCGGGGATCTTTTGGCTGGTGTCGGTAAACTTTGAAAGTATAGCCATCATACCGGTTCAATCCATCATGTGTGCCAAACCACATAAAGCCATACTTGTCTTTCAGCATAGCTTGTACGGTACTTTGTGAAAGACCATCCAGGTTTGTTAAATGGGTGAACTTAATAGAAGATTGCTGAGCATTTATTGCAAAAAAACATGAGCTGAACAAAAAGAATAATAAAAAGCGCTGCCATTGCAGC
This sequence comes from Ginsengibacter sp., assembly GCA_039922095.1. Classification (GTDB taxonomy): domain Bacteria; phylum Bacteroidota; class Bacteroidia; order Chitinophagales; family Chitinophagaceae; genus Ginsengibacter. Next base: position 11,041 of record JBDSAQ010000478.1, read on the forward strand.
ATGCAAAATGTTTTGTTTCCTTGGTAATATTTTTTATAAGAAGACCGGATCATTTGTTATTATAAATTATTAAACCGAAATATTATTCATTACTTCTTTATAAGTATTATTCTTAATTCCTTTATTAATGTGTATAGTAAAATGAAAAGTACTTCCCAACCCTGGTGTTGATTCTATCCATATTTTTCCATGATGCAGTTCCACAATCTTTTTGCAATACGATAGTCCTATTCCTGAACCTTCATATTCTGTGCGGGTGTGTAAACGCTGAAATATATTAAATATCTTCTCCCGGTGTTCCTCGGCTATTCCTATACCATTGTCTTTGAATATAAATTCCCAAGCGCTATCTGATTTTTGTACAGATATTATTATTTGCGGAACAGTATCTTTTTTTCTGAATTTGATTGCATTGATCAAAAGGTTTTGAAAAAGTTGTTTTATCTCATTGGGGTAGCCATTTATAACAGGCAGCGGCACATACGAAATATCTGCTTTTGCCTCCTGTATGGCAACATGAAGATCGGCCAATACATCCTGCAGTACTGCTTTACAATCTACTTGTTCCAGGTCTTTTTTATTACCAATCCTTGAGTAATCAAGCAGATTTTTTATTAGGGCCTTCATACGGTCTGAGGCATCAAGAATGTAATTAAAGTATTTGTCTGCTCTCTCATCCAGTTGGCCCTTATATTGTTTCTGCAGCAATCCTACAAAGCTTGATGTAGTTCGTAATGGTTCCTGCAAATCATGCGATGCTATATAGGCAAATTGCTCCATCTCTTTGTTTTTTATTTCGAGTTGATTATTTTTTATCTCAAGATCAGCTTCAGATTTTTTAAGTAATTCGTGATGCAGTTTTCGTTCCGTAATATCAGTTATCATGGCCAGGGCTCCTTTATACTTCCCATTTTCATCAAAAACCGGATTAGTGGATAAGTTAGTCCAAACCACTCTCCCGCTTTTTGTAATGAATTTAGCATCATGATTTTCGCTGATCCCTGCTTTTCTTCTTTTGATCTGCTCTATGGCGTTTTTCTTTTCTTCATCGTCTATAAAATAATAATTCTGCTTGCCCATCATTTCATCTACAGTATATTCAAGCATGTCAGCCATCCTTTTATTCACAAAAACCGTTTCGTTATTTTCATTAACCAGCCAGATACCTTCCTGCGCAGTTTCAACTATCTGGCGATATTTTTCTTCACTGTTCTTAAGTAGTGTTTCAGCTGTTTTTCTTTCGGTAATATCAGAGACAAAGGCGCAACTCATTTCCAGGTTTTCAAACCTGAAATAGTGTGTATCTATCTGCACATCGATCAATGTGCCGTCTTTGCGGATATGTTTTGTAATCAACCTCATGAATTTCTCTTTGATTATAGCCTGCCAGAATCCGTCCCATACTTCTTTATTATAAAACGGGTCAATACCGGGTACATTCCGTTGCATCAATTCTTCAAAAGTAAACCCCAGCATTTGCGTAGCAGCATTGTTCACCATATGAAAACTGCCATCCGATTTAATCCAATAGATTGCATGTGTGGTATTTTCTATTGTAAACTGTGCAAGCCGTAAAGCTTCATCCGCTTTTTTGCGTTCGGTAATGTCAGAAAGCGTTCCGATATAACCTGTAATTTTCCTGGTATTATTAAATAAAGGAACTGCTTCACCTGATACCCATCTTATATTTCCTTTTTTGTTTATAAGCCGGTACTCTAAAGATGATTTAAGTCCTTTCTTAGATTTATTATTCCATTCTTCAATTAGTGCATTGCGGTCATCAGG
>JBDSAQ010000479.1:0-4061 GCA_039922095.1 Ginsengibacter sp.
ATGATGGAACTACCTTACAAAGAAGTACCGTTTAGTATAGATGGGCATGATCTTGTTTTAAAAACTATTAAAGGAAACGAAGATTTCAGACATCCGATTTTTATGATCTCCGGAGTAAGAACAGCCAATGATGTAATGCGTGGAGAAGAAACGCAGTTAACAGGATGTTTACATAGCGATGATGAAGAAGATCAGATTTTTATTTTTCCGGGCACACATTCAAAGCATGTAAAGGTAAATAATGGCAGAGCAGTGGATTTTGCAACGTACATGACAGGAGAGTTTTTTGAATTGCTTTCCCAAAAAAGTATTCTCTCAAATAATGTAGAAGCGGATAATAATTTATTAAGTACGAATTTAAAAAGCTTTGAAACAGGCGTTACAGACAGTTCAGATTCACACATATTGCATACAGCATTTCTTGTAAGAACAAACCAGCTTTTTGGCAAATTCTCAAAGCCGGAAAATTACAATTATCTCAGTGGATTACTGATAGGTACAGAACTTCAGCAATTGATTAAAAAAGATATACCCCTGACATTGGTAAGTAGTAAGAAACTTGAACAAAGCTATAGCGCCGCTCTAAGCATATTAGGTTTAAAATTTAAAGTTCAAAATTCAGAAGAGGCATTAATAAGAGGGCAGTATAGAATTTTGGAGTATAACAAATAGCAATAGGTCGTAATAAAAGAAGGTTGCATTTTGTGTTGTGGTTCAATTCAGGAGCAGTTGCTAACGCTAAAAAATAAACTGCTTTTTACCGGAATTGAATTGCCCTTACCGGTTGTATTTTTCTAACCAGGATAGTAGGAATAATAAGCACTACGAGGCAGATAACAAGGGTAAGGCTATCAACTGCCAAAACCTGCCACCACACTACATCTGCATGTGCTGCATTCATATAATATGCTTCCTCATTAAGTTTAATAAATCCTGTTTTTTCCTGCAAATAACAAATGAGTAACCCAAACAAAGTACCGGCAATTATACCGGATACAGCTATGAAAGATGTATGATATAAAAATATTTTTTGAATTGTCCAGTTGGTTGCGCCAATAGCCTTTAACACTCCGGCCATTCTTGTTCTTTCTAAAACAAGAATAATAAGGCAGGTGATAAGATTTACAACTGCCACTATAATCATTATAAAAATCAAAATTTGTTTTATTCTGCCCTGCAGATTAAGCCAGTCAAAAATATTAGGATAAATCTCCTGTATAGTTTTACTATACCACCTCTGAGGTAAAATATCTGATTGATAGATAAGTGTGTTTAAAGAATCTGTTTGTTTATAGTCTTTTAAAAAGATCTCATACCCTCCAATTTCGTCAATGTTCCAATTGTTCAATCTTTGGATAAGCTTTAGATCTCCTATACAAAAATTCTTATCATATTCATCAATACCTGTTTTAAAAATTCCCGCTATCTTTAATCGCCGTGCTCTTTTGCTGCCATCTCTCTGGATAAAAAATATATCAACACTGTCATTTACGTTCGTGTTTAACTGGTGGGCTGCATATAAGGAAATATTGATATCCTTACTATAGCCACTGTCTTTAAATGTTATCCATTTACCCTGTATTAAAAAATCATTTATCCTGCTAAAATCAAATGTGCTATCTACACCTTTCATTAAAACACTTTCAATATCTTCTTTATACTTAATAATGGCAGATTTGGTAGCATATCTTTCTATGCTTTTTACCCCGGGGAGGCCGCGGATATAGCTTTCAATGGTATCATTTTTTTGTATTGGATATTCTTCAGCAATACTGGCATGCGTTAAAACATTTTGCTGAACTCTTATATGTCCCCAAAAACTAAAAACCTTATTACTGATCACTTTTTGGAAACCATTAACAAAGCTTAATGCAACTATCATAACAGCAACACTAATCGTAGTGGCAGTTATTGCCAGGCTTATAATAAATGCTGAAAAGGTTTTCTGCCGGTTAAATGCAATTCGCTTAGCTATAAAGGATGATACATTCAATCTGCATAAATTTGGTATCTTGTAAAACTAATTTTTTTTAAATCATTTAGATGCGTTCCATAAAAGATCAGTACATAAAGTTTGTTCTAATTTCCCTCTTAACTACATCCACTTCAGCAGTATTTGCTCAAACAGCAGACAGTATCTACGCCAGTAATATTAAAACTGTACGTTTTCACAATTATGGCGATCAGCTAAGTTTACCGGTTATAAATTTAAACAGCAGTGATTTAACTGAATTGCATTTTGATGATATGGATGTTAATGTAAAATATTATTACTACACTTTTCAATTATGTAATGAGGATTGGACCCCGGTAAACCTCAGCCAGTTTGATTATATAAAAGGGTTTACACAAATGCGCATTAATAATTATCGCTTCTCCTCTATAGCTTATACACGCTACACACATTACCAGGCAGTAATACCAGACAGGAATTGTGTACCCACACGGTCCGGCAATTATTTGCTAAAAGTTTTTTTGGATGGAGATACTTCCAAATTGGTTTTTACAAGAAGACTGCTGGTGCTTAATAATAAATCAACAATTGGTGCCAGGGTTATGCAGCCTTTTTTACCGGAATATTTCCGAACTCATCAAAAGATACAGTTCAGCATAAATATTACCGGGCTTAATACTTTTAGCACTTCCCAACAAATAAAAGTAGTGGTATTGCAAAACAACCGGTGGGATAATGCCTTAGTTAATATTCCACCAACCTTCATCCGTGGTACCACACTTGAGTATAATACAGAGAACACTGTTTTTGCTGCCGGCAAAGAATGGCGTTGGTTAGACCTCAGGGATTTCCATTTGCAATCAGACAGGGTAAAGAGCGCTGACTATAATAAGAATTCAACCGATATATATGTAAGAACCGACATAGAAAGGCAGGGGGAAAAATATGTTTATTACCGCGATCTTAATGGTATGTATATTATTGAAACCACGCAGAGTATAAACCCGTACTGGCAAAGTGATTATGCCATGGTTAACTTTTCGTTTATGCCGCCAGGTAATACTGCCTATCCAAATAAAGATATATACCTGTTCGGGCAACTCACAAATTATAATATTACAGATAGCTTAAAATTGAAATTCAATTCAGAAAAAGGTGTTTATGAAACACAACTTTTTTTGAAGCAGGGATATTACAGCTATACATACATGGGCGTTGATAAAAATAATGTTGCTAACCGCAGTGAAGTTGATGGCAATTATTATGAGACAGAAAACAGGTATACAATTCTCGTGTACTTCCGGGATTTTGCAGGCAGAGCTGATGAACTAATTGGTGTATCAACCATCAATTCCCGGACAGACAAGCCGGGCTTCAGTTTTTAATAAGAGGAAATGCGAGGATCGCACCTGGTCAATTCTAATCTGTTACCTGCTTTATCAGGGCATTCATTTGTTTTTGCAAACCAGCCTTATCAAATTCTTCATCAAAATATAAAGTTCCATAAGACTCATCATCAGGAAGCTTAAGGGGATTTAAATCAAAAGGCCCTGCACAGGCCAGGTAATCTGTTTTTTCATCTTCACCAAATGTTATCTTATAAAAAAAGAATCTTCCTTTTTTACCATGAATCGTTATAATTTTTTGTGTAAGATAAGTAAGTGCTGAAGGTTCGTCCTCATCACTGGCAGCAGCATAAATATTGCTTTCAGCAAAGTATTGCTGGGTAAGATATTGTTTTGGAAAAAGAGCTTGCTTATTTTGTTTTTTTAATGCGCTATAAAGATCAATCCTATATATCCTGTCTGTAGCAAGATCAAGTAAAGGCTGTGTTTTAATAACCTGCCCGTTTAATAATAAGGCTTCTATGCATTTAAGCTTAAGATATTTGTCATTAATCGATAGCCACTTTTGCAGCAAGGCATTGCTTTGTGCATTATTGAATTTACCGAGCAAAGCAATAAGAAATCTGTCATGGTAATCATAATTTTCGCTATCTTCTTTCTGCTTTTTAAACCGATAATCTGCAAATGCTGCAATATCCTCAAAATATGGATTTAACATTGAAGAAGAGATGATATTACTATCAATTAAAACGTCACTAATA
>JBDSAQ010000480.1:0-7638 GCA_039922095.1 Ginsengibacter sp.
AAATAAGATTTAGAAAAAAAATGACAAAGCTTCTCTTTTACCTTGAATCAAAATGGGGTAACAGTAGCAGATAATTTCCTAAAAAGAATGGACTACAGAATTGAAGCCTTATCTGAACAACCACGAATCGGAAATATTTCTGACCAAAATAAAACCGTAAGAAGTTTATTAATTACTAAACACAACAGGATGTATTATCGGATTAAAGAAAATATTATTGAAGTTATTAACTTGTACGATACAAGAATACATCCAAAGAAGAATCCATATAAGTAATAATCTGAGAAGATATTTTAAACTCCTTTGATTTCGTCTTCACCTTACACATATTACTTATAAAGTCAGCTCTTTTACTTTAGCTCATTTTAATGAGAATATATTTGCAGGAATTCTTTTATTACTATCAATTTAAAACGAATGAAGTTTTTATTTTTTTGCTTTGCTTATACGAAGACAAATTTTTCTTATGCAAAATCCCTGCTATTGATTGCAGCTTCAGGCAGCTTTCATTTTCTTATTGCTCAAAGCAGTTTGCCACTTACAGATCTTTCTTTTTTTGAAAGCCCCGGCCCATCATGGAAACTTGTTAGTGATGTGAGAGCCGGTCTTTTTGAAAAAAATGTTCTTACTACTTCTCCCGGTGCTGGGATACTGGCAAATATTCCTGATTCCAAAAACCCGGGCAAAGACCTCATATCTAATCTTCAGCATGGAGATATGGATATGGAACTGGATTATATGATGGCACCTGGCTCCAATTCCGGCATCTATATGCAGGGGCGTTATGAAATTCAGTTACTTGATAGCTGGGGCGTTATCAACCCAAGAGCTGCTGACAATGCCGGAATTTATGAGCGATGGAATGATGATAAACCAGAAGGGCAAAAAGGTTTTGAAGGTCATGCCCCACGTCAGAATGCAGGCAGAGCGCCGGGTTTGTGGCAACATATGAAAATCTCTTTTCAGGCTCCCCGCTTTGCCGCAGGTAAAAAAATTGAAAATGCCAGGATACTGCGTATAGAATTAAACGGAGTTTCCATACATGAGAATGTAGAATTATCCGGACCTACCCGTGGTGCATTAGGTAACGATGAGGTGGCCCTTGGTCCTTTACGCTTCCAGGGCGATCATGGCCCTGTTGCTTTCAGAAATATAAAAATCACCACTTATGATAAGCCACGACCCGAACTTCTAAACCTTAAATATTCTGTCTATAAGGGGAGATATGATGCGGAACCTGTTTTTAAAAATCTTCCGCCTGAGGCTGAGGGAAGTTCTGTAATACTTTCTTCAAATGTAAGCACTATCCCTAATGAGTTTTTGATTCGCTACACGGGAACAATAAAAGTAAAAGAGCCGGGTGAATATAATTTTAATTTAAATACTGCAGGAGGCATGGGTTCTTTAAAAATTAAAGATGAAATATTAATTCCTATAGGGCAAGGCAGAGGGCAGAGGAGAGGGAAAACGGGTAAAATAACGTTACCTGCAGGAGAATATCCTTTTGAGCTTTTGTATTCAAAATTCCTCGACTTTGCTAAACCTTCGTTAGGCCTCGCAGTTGCCGGCCCTGGTATTCGTGAATATGTGATAAGTGATGCAAATGTTGCTTCCGGAGATCCGGTTGATCCAATACTTATACATGCCCCGGTGAATACTATTGTACGAAGTTTTGTGGATATAGACACAATAAGAGTAACACATGCGGTTAATGTAGGAAGTGTTCAACAGGTGCATTATACTTACGATATGGATAAAGGAATGATAGTGCAGTTATGGCGGGGAGATTTTTTAGATGCCACCCCCATGTGGCATTCAAGAGGCGATGGTTCATCTCGTCCGCTTGGAATGATACAAAGATTTGGTAAGCCGCTTCTTTCGATAGAAATGCTTGCTTCTCCAGACGCAGCATGGTCTGCTGATACTACAGGTTCGGGTTACCGTGCCAAGGGTTATGTACTGGATGGCAACGACATACCAACATTTCGTTATCTTATTTACAATACTATGGTAAACGATCTTACCCGTGTATTGGCAAACAATGAGGGTATCCGTCGAGAAATTTCACTTGAAACTCCCGTCGCTAATTTATATGTGCGGCTCGGTGAGGCAAATAATATTGAAACAATTTCCGACGGGCTGTATCTGTTGAATGATAAATCTTATTACCTCCGAATTGATGACGCCGGCAATGCAAAGCCTGTTATACGTGATGCAGACGGTCATAAAGAGATCGTTATTCCTATCCGGAATAAAATAATCTATTCTATTCTTTTTTAAATTTATATCAGTTATGATCTGTTCATTTTACACAATTAATTATAAAAAGATAATTTACTTTTTAATGCTTGCCACCGGCCTCACAATCTGTAGCCTGCAAGGTATGTCTCAGGCTGAGTCAGCTAAAGAAGAAGATTATTTCAGGATCATGCGTGTGCCTGCGCCGGAAGGTATAATACTTGAAGTCGGTGGTTTGTGCACTTTGCCAAATGGTGATTTGGGAGTAACTACGCGTCGTGGCGATGTTTTCATTGTAGAAAATCCTACCAGCCAGCGTCCTTTCTTTCGCAAGTTTGCCACAGGTATGCACGAGGTGCTGGGTTTAGCTTATAAAGATGGTGCATTATATTGTGCCCAGCGGGGTGAACTTACAAAGCTTACAGATGCTAATATGGATGGCAAGGCAGATACCTATGAAACAGTTTATGCATGGCCCTTAACGGGCAATTACCATGAATACAGTTACGGTCCAAAGCTTGCACCAGACGGGTCTTTTTTTGTTACACTAAACTGTGCCTGTCCGCCCTTTTGGTGGCACATGCAAAGTAATGCACCGTGGAGAGGCTGGGCGCTCAATATACAGGAAAACGGAACCATGCAACCATGGGCTGCAGGCATGCGGTCGCCTTGTGGCATAAGTATGGTTGATGGAGAATTATTTTTTACAGATAACCAGGGCGACTGGGTTGGCTCAGGAAGCATAATCCCGGTGAAAAAAGGAGGCTTTATGGGGCACCCTGCAAGTTTGGTTTGGAGCGGCATGCCTAATTCGCCTGTAAAGGTTACGCAACAGCAGGTCTATTCTAAAAATCCGCCACCCCTTGTTGAATTAAATAAGGATGGGCAGGAAGTAAAACCTGAAAATAGTGTGGCTGCAAAGTTTGTTACTGAATATGAAATAAAAAAAGATATTCCGGATCTGCAATTACCTGCCGTATGGCTGCCTCATGGTATATTGGGAATTTCTAATTCTGAGATTGTAAAAATTCCTGATGAAACCTTTGGGCCTTTTGCGGGACAACTATTAGTTTGTGACCAGGGGCAGAGTATGATTGACAGGGTATTTATGGAAAAAGTTAATGGAGAATACCAGGGTGCGGCGTGGGCTTTTAGAAGTGGCTTTCAATCTGGTATTGTCAGGATGGCATGGGGAAAAGACGGTTCTTTGTTTGCCGGAGAAACCAACAGGGGATGGGGTTCTGCAGGTGATGCAAGCCAGGGGATACAGCGGCTTGTTTGGAACAACCGTATACCTTTTGAAATGAGGGCTATAAGGGCTATGCCAGATGGTTTTGAAATTGAATTTACCAGGCCCGTTAATAAAAAATATGCTGAAGATATTGCCTCTTATTCAGTAGAAAGTTTCATTTATAAATACCAGGGGGTTTATGGCAGCCCTCCTGTTAATACCGCAAATTGTGCAGTAAAGGGTGTAAAGGTTTCTGCAGATGGAATGAAGGCAAGAATATTAGTTAGTAATCTTCGCAGATATTATATTCACACGATTTCCTTAAATAATATACAGGATAGTGAAAATTCTAATTCCCTTATCCATCCAACTGCATATTATACTTTAAACAATATCCCCGAAGGAGTAAAACTTTCAATGAGTGAAGTGATCACAAAAAATTCAGGAAAAGTTGCGAAGGCAACTTCGTCTAAAAAAAGTGTAGCTACACAAGGGGGCAAACTCAATGATGCTGATGCGCCTGTTAATGAAACAAAAACTTCTACAGCAAAGACAGCGGCTACTGTAACTGCAAAAGCTCCAACTTATAATGATGTAAAAGCTCTGTTACAAAAAAATACCTGTCTGGCATGTCATAATCCAAACACTAAACAGGTTGGACCTTCATATAAAGAAGTAGCGAAACGAAAGTATTCTGCAGCACAGCTTGTTCAGCTTATTCACAATCCAAAGCCTGAGCATTGGCCGGAATACTCTACACCTATGCCTCCAATGCCGCAGGTGCCGAATGCTGAAGCCCGCAAGATTGCAGAATGGATAAAGACATTGGAAGTGAAGTAGAGTACCGTATACTCTAATCGGGTTTTAATTAATAATCTATCATGAAAATGCGAGTTGTTGTATCCACACTTTTCGGACGCACCAAACAAGTTCATAATGTAGATTATTACTTCTTCATAAATATAATTTATGTATCAGGCATTTAATTGACACTTCTCCAGGATGAAAGCATTTTTATTTTTTGTAATATTTATTGGTTTGACAAAAGCTCATGCGCAAACAATAAATTCTATTGACACAACTGTTGCATTCGCATCAGGCCCAATAGATATATCCTTTTCTCCTTCAGACGTTATTACAAATATTTCCTATTCTACAAAAAAGTTTGCAAGCGGCCGACGAGGAATTGAAATCTCATTAAAAGCAAAACGAAGAGATAAACCGCCAATAATCAAGGCTGACAGTATAATATTCAAATCTTCTACTAATAAATATTGATAATTAATAACCCCTACCGGGACACAATCTATTTTCGAAACGACGGTGGACTTTCATGTAGTATTATTCATTTTCTCGATAATAAAGATTTAATTTTTTTGAACCAAGAATTTATTAAAGATATCACTATCACGGTGGACAAATCACCTTTGATAATACACCTCTCAAAAAAATCACAAAGACAATTAAGAAAGTTCGGATTTTAAGAAGTATAGAATGAAACACAACAGGTGCTGCCTGCAACAAGAAAAAGGAGAAGCTATAAAAGGTTATCTAACAGCTGGTATCAGCGGGGGTTTAACTACAAATACCTTTAAACTTTTATCAAGTCCTAACGTTATTTGTAGTGCCACTTGGCCTCGTTTCGTTAGTCATAAAAAAACAGAGACTATATTCTCTTGATTAGCTAACCGGATAAATTTTTCTTTCGTAATTTTTCATCCTATTCTAATCAAAAAACAAAATCTTATGCAACGATTGCTTTCAGCGGATGATGTATCAAAATTTCATGCAGATGGTTATATCATAAAGTCCGGATTTTTTTCTAAAGAAGAGATTGACAAATTATACATCATAGCAGTAGAAGATACTGTTGTTCGCAAACATGCAGTTGATCTTAACGATCAATCTGGCAAAAAAACAAAACTTACTTTATGGTTTTCACCAGGAGATGACATCTATAGTTTATTGATACGCAGTGAGCGCATGGTAAATGCGGCAGCTAAATTATTAGACAGTAATTCCCCCGTTTGTCATTTTCACACAAAGCTAATGCAGAAAGAGCCCCGTGTTGGCGGTGCCTGGGAGTGGCACCAGGATTATGGTTATTGGTATAAAAATCAATTTTTATATCCTGATCAGTTGGTAAGTGCTATGATTGCTTTATCTGAAGCCAATAAAGCCAATGGCTGCTTACAGGTAATTAAAGGCTCACATAAAATGGGCAGAGTTAATCATGGGTTTACGGGAGAACAAGTGGGTGCAGATATGGCAATGGTGGCTCATGCATTAAAAACAATGGAGCATGTTTATGTTGAGATAAAACCCGGTGATGCACTATTTTTTCATAGTAATATTTTACACCGTTCAGAAGCAAATACATCAGATAAGCCACGCTGGTCTATAATTTCATGTTACAACTCTTTATCTAACCCCGCATATAATGATGAATCCACTTCATGGAGAGAACCAGTTAAAATTGTTCCAGATGAGGCACTGTTGAATACTGAAGGTACTGGCGCTTCTGAGCAGGGAGACTTTTTGAAAAAAGAAAAAGATCCTGCATTAAAAGAACCGGTTGGGAAAAGGAAGTTATAACAACATAACTTCAAAAATAAGACCTTACACATGAACACGTTAATGGCCTAATAAAAATATTAGAATTATATGAAGCAATCAATCCGGATTCAACTTTCTGCCATGATGTTCCTTGAGTTTTTTATCTGGGGTGCCTGGTATGTTACTATGGGAACTTATCTTGATAAAATACTTCATGCAGATGGATTGCAGGTAGGAGCCGCCTATAGCGCAATGGCAATTGCAACCATTATCTCTCCATTTTTTGTAGGTATGATCGCCGACCGGTATTTTTCTGCACAAAAAGTATTGGGGGTTCTGCACCTGGCTGGTGCACTATTGTTGTATTACTTAACCACCATAAATAATCCTTCTTCTTTCTACTGGGTACTGTTGTTATATTCATTAATGTATGCCCCAACCCTTGCCCTTGCAAATTCAATTGCGTTCCGGCAAATGAGTGATCCAGGTAAAGAATTCGCCTCTATACGTGTATTGGGAACCATTGGCTGGATTGTAACAGGATGGATGCTTGATAAAGTTTTTAAAATAACTACGGATGAATTAGCATTTACCTTTAAACTGGCGGCAGCAGCATCTCTTGCATTAGGCTTACTCAGTTTCTTTTTACCTGATACGCCCCCAAAATCTAAAGGCATTTTTGCGAAGTTTTCGCAAATTATGGGGAGCGATGCATTTGTGTTGTTTAAAGACAGATCATTTGTTATATTTTTTATTGCCTCTGTTCTTATTTGCATTCCGCTATCATTTTATTACAGTTTTGCTAATCTTTATTTGATTGAAGCTGGAATGAAAGACGCTACAAGCAACATGACCTTTGGACAATTTTCTGAAGCATTTTTTATCCTGCTTATCCCTTTCTTCTTCAGAAGGCTTGGCGTGAAATGGATGATTGCAATAGGAATGATTGCATGGAGCATACGGTTTCTGTTTTTTGGTTATGGCGATGCCGGCCCCGGATTATGGATGCTTTATGCAGGGATCTTATTACATGGCGTATGCTTTGATTTCTTTTTTGTTACCGGCCAAATTTATACTGACAGTAAAGCTGGTATTAAAATTCAGAGCCAGGCACAAGGTATGATCACGATGGCAACCTATGGCATAGGCATGTGGATAGGAACACTTTTATCCGGATACGTAAAAGATCATTTCACTATAAATAATGTGGTACAATGGAAACAGATATGGATGGTGCCTGCAATTATTGCAGCGGCAGTGCTTGTACTATTTGTTTTATTTTTTAAAGATAACAGGAGAACAGCAGTACATACCGAACCTGTAGCAATGGTGTAATTTTTTATGGTTTTAATGAATCAATAGCCACGACCTTCAGGTCGTGGACAATGATCGATTGAATTCGGCTTTAGCCAAATTTTTATTTGATCAGATAAAAATGCATATCTCATTTTCAAATTTGGCTAAAGCCCATTTAATATTTTTGTTACCACGACCTGAAGGTCGTGGCAATTTATAAACCGACTTGGTATGACTGTAAGTTGTTGCAATTTTTTTAATCAGTTAAATGGTTGAATTGAATCAATAGCCACGACCTTCAGGTCGTGGACAATGAT
>JBDSAQ010000481.1:0-6145 GCA_039922095.1 Ginsengibacter sp.
CTGATCATCAGTAATAATTACGCCATTAATAGTTTCTTTTGCAACAAGTGAGAGTTTTTTTATCTCATCGTCTGCAATTTTTTTATCAGTAATATCTTTTGAATTAACTACAATGCCTTTAACTGCAGGATCATCCATAAAATATGAAATAGTACTTTCCATCCACCGCCATTTACCGTCAGCATTTAAAAACCGGTGCGGCGGCGCTGTTAAATGTTTTTCTATTAGTAATTTTTCAAGGAATAGTTTCGCCTCCGGCTGATCATCAATATGAATAAATGAAAAGGCATTTTTACCCAATAAAAAAGTTGGATCATACCCAAGAATATTTTTAATTGAATCGCTTAAATATAAATAATTGCCTTGCTGATCCAGTATACCTATAATGTCAGAACCATTTTGGACAAGGGATTTAAAACGTTGCTCACTTAATATTACTTTTTGCTCTGCCATTTTTCTTTCTGTAATATCCTGCGAAGCACCGATAGCACGTAAGGGCCTGCCTTCTTCATCCCGTATAATATAACCCCTGTCATATATAATGGCATAAGTACCATCATCTCTCAAGGCCCTGAATTCTGCTTCGAACAGATTTTCATTAGGTGTTTCATAAAGTAATTTTTGCAATATAATATTCACTCTAAGCCGGTCGTCAGGATGCACCCTTTGTGTAAAATCTTCATAATTGCCTGGTGTTTCCTCTTTGCTTCCGAAAATTTTTGCCCAACGTTCCTTATTTCTATAAACCTCCCCTGTTATAATATTCCAATCCCACACCATATCATTAGTGGCTTTGCTTACAATGTTAAAGCGCTCATTACTTTCTTCAATTATCTCAAGATTTCTTTTTCTTTCAATACTATACAGGATCGTTTTTTCAAGAATTTTATTATCATAATCACCCTTTATCAAAAAATCCTGTGCGCCGAGGGTAATCGCTCTTATGGCTACTTGCGAATCGGATAGCCCTGAAGAAATTATAATGGGTGTTTTTGAATTTGTTTTTATTAATTCAGTAAATGATTCCAGGCCGGTGCTATCGGGTAAGAAAAGATCTAAAAAAATAAGAGAAAAGGTTTGCTCCTTTAAGAGATTGATTGCCCCCGTGAGTGTTTCCACCATTGTAATTTCTGAAATTAACTTAATGCTTTTTAAATTTTCATGAAGCAGCAGCTGATCCCCGGGGTTATCTTCAATTATAAGGATAGCATGTGATTGATTCATTTAAAAAAAATTAGGATAAGTTATGCAATCAAATGCGGGTGTGGTTTGATGTATCACAGCACTAAGGTTTTTAGGGTTTACTGCATAACAGTTTGCGGGCTCGCTGTTTGAATAAATATCTTTTTGAAACTGAACAGGTATCAGTATTACAACAGGTATTGTTTTTAACACCTGATCTTTTATAAAATGCAAAACTTCTATTCCGTAAGTCACATTAATATCCGGCACAGTTAGCCTGGCCCTATGTTCAGTTGCATAATTTACAGTGGAGTTTAAATATACCTTATTCATACATTTTTAAATATTTGCCAAACGTAATTTACTATTCCGCATCCTGTGGTTGCGTTATTTCAATTTTAGAAATGGTAAAATAGAATGTGCTGCCTGCCCGTAATGATGATTCAACCCATATTCTTCCGCTGTGTAATTCCGCAATTTTTTTACAAATTGTCAACCCAATTCCGGTTCCGCTGTATTCAGTCTTACTGTGTAACCTTTGAAATATTATAAATATCTTTTCAAAATATTTTGCATCAATCCCAATACCATTGTCTTTTACAAAAAACTCCCATTCATCTGCCCTTTCAGAATATCCGATTTCTATTATGGGGGTTAAGGCTGATCTGTATTTTATTGCATTGCTGATAAGGTTTTGAAATAATCTCATTAGCTGAGATGTATTACCGCGGATTTCCGGAAAAGTGGCAATAATAAAAGACGCTTCGGATTCATCTATAAAGGGCTTAAGAACTTCCAGTGTTTTATTAATAAGATCATTTAAATTAATTACTGTATGCTTGTCCCTGTCAAAACTTATTCTGGAATACTCCAGGAGATCCAGAATCAGGACTTTCATTCTTTGAGCACCATCCACGGCGTAGCTTATATACTTTTGCGCCGTTTCATCAAGCTGGTGATCATATTTTTTTTGAAGCAATTCCAAAAAACTGGATACCATTCTTAATGGCTCCTGTAAATCGTGCGATGCCACATAAGCAAACCGTTCTAATTCCTCATTTGAAACGGCGAGTTCTTCTGCTCTTTTTTCCAAAGACTTATTAAGATTCCTGATAGAAATTTCGTTCTCCTTTAATTCAGTAACATCCTGCATTGCGCCAATCATACGATAGGTACCAGTACTGTTTCTCAATAAAATTCCCCTGTCGCAGATATAGGCAATTGTACCATCTGCCTTTACATAACGGTATTCATCCGTCCAGGTAGATTCAGCATGTTGGATAATCTTATTTAATCTGGACATTATAATTCTTTCTTTATCCTCAGGGTGTATATGATTATACCAGGTTGAAAAATCGCCTGTATTATTTTTAATCTCATATCCAAATAATTCTTTAAATCCCTGGCCAAAATATAACTGCTTTGATTTTACATCCCAATCCCAAATGGCATCAAATGTGGCCTTGCTCACCTGTTCAAATCTTTCATTGCTTTTTAATAAAATTTCTTCCTGCTGTTTTCTTGATGTAATGTCAACTACCAGTGAGATAATCCTTTTTTCGTTCTCCGCATTTAAAAATTGGGTTGAGGTAAATTCAAGTAAGATATGTTCACCGTTTTTTTTTATGCCTGTAACCTCACCTTTCATACGACCGTTTTTTTCCTGGTGCTGCAGTGCAGTTACGAATCCGGGGTCATCATCAACAATTATATCATGCCGGTTTAATTTTTTAAACTCATCATTAGTATAACCAAAAAGTGAACTTGCTGCGTCATTATTTCCCAGTATATCTCCCCTTTCGTTTGTAAGAAAAAAGGAATTCATTGAATTTGAAATTATAGCCTCCTGGGTTGTCTGGCTATCTTTCAACTGCAGTTCAAGCATTTTTACATTGGTAATATCTCTTGCTAAACCGGTAATTTTTATAATATTATTTTTTGTATCTAACTTAATTAAATGCAGGGCATTTATATATTTTACAGCGCCGCGGTTATCAATTATCCGGTAATCAGTTTTTTTAACATCAGCGCCATTTACTTTTTCAAACAAAGCTGTTTTTACAAGAGGTAAATCATCCTGATGCACATGGTTTAAAAATATTTTCATAGAAGGCTCAAAACTACCCGGCTCATATCCATAGATACGGTACATTCCTTCTGACCAGTTCATTTTTTCATTTGCAAGGTTTGCCTGCCAGATCCCTACGTTAGCAAACTCTTCAACCTTTGTTACTAAAACTTCCCTGGCGTGTAATCTCTTAAGCCTTGTTTGCAATTCTGTTTCTGCTATTTCGCTCATATGTTATTAATTGTTGAGATACTCCTGAATGGCCCTGATATATTTTTGTGAATGTGTGGAAAACAATTCCGCTTATAGTTTGAATTAAAGGGAGCATAAATTTTAGGATTTGGAGCAGTAGTGCAAGTTAAGTTATTTGCATTAGCAGAGCAGGTATTTTACGGGGCAAATATTAAAAGGTGTATGATAAAGATAAATCAGCCGAATATTTAACGGCTAAAAGGCTATCTAATAATTTAGCAAACGCTTATGACGCACTGAAACAAGGGGTAAAAGTGTATACTTATTGAAGAAAAAAATATTATTATTTAAAGCTGATAATTATCGGTAACATTTTAATTTTTAGAAAAGCGATAATTTATCCTTTCTAATAATACATTTATTTTAAAAGGCTTGCCAATAAAATCGTCAGCGAAACATTCTTCAACATCTGATTGAAATGCAAGGCTGGTAGAAAATAAAATAATATAAATATGCCTGCTTTTGGGATCTGATTTTATTTGCCTGCAAATGTTTCTGCCATCTTCGCCTCTAAGATGTATGTCTAATAAAATAACATCAGGTTTAAAGAGTTTGATTTTATTAAAGGTGTTTTGCCAAAGGGGTTCGGTTTCTACTATGTAATTATTTATAGAAAATAAAAAATTCATTGAGGTTAAAGTATCAATATCATCATCAATAATCAGGATTCTCATTTATTTAAATTGTAATTCATCTCACTAAAATAATTACTACTCACATAAACTAAGTGGCCTCGCCAGGAATCGAACCTGGATCTGGAGCTTCGGAAACTCTTATACTATCCATTGTACTACAAGGCCGGAATAATCATCATCTATCTCCCAAACATAACAATATTGCTCCCAAATATTTTAACTGCAATAGCCAATAAAATTACGCCGAAAAATTTTCTTATTACAGCAAGCCCATTGGGGCCTAATGCCTTCTCTATCCATTTTAAAGATTTTAGTACTATGTATATAACTATGCAGTTTATCAGTATACCCACCAGTATATTCATGTCACCATAATTTGCTTTTAACGACATGATGGTAGTTAATGTTCCTGAGCCTGCAATTAACGGGAAAGCAATTGGTACTACACTTCCGCTTTTAGCATTTTTATCCGGCTTAAAAAATTCTAACCCTAATATCATTTCGAGGCCGAGAATAAATATCACTATACTGCCTGCGACCGCAAATGATTTTACATCTAAACCTAAAAGTTTTAAAAACTCTTTCCCTACAAATAAAAATAAGATCATCAAAGCTCCGGAGGCAAGTGTAGCCTGGGTAGAGCGTATTACTCCTCCCATCTTATCTCTTAATGAAATTAAAATTGGTATTGAACCAAGCACATCTATTACAGCAAAGAGCGTAAAGCTTACCGTTAATATTTCTTTTGATGAAAAATCAGTAAAGCCAGGCATATGAATTTTTGGCAAAGATAACAGGGTTAGCGGTGCAGCAAACCGGCAAATAATAAAACCATTATATCCACAGCAATACAATTACCAGGTAAAAATTACACCCCCATTAAATAAAAAAGGAATAGAATTATAGCCTGCCACATCAAAGAATTTTTTGTTGGTTATATTTTGTGCATCTGCAAAAAGCTTTATATACTTTTTAAATGTATACTCTGCATAAAAATTTAATAAGAAATAACTTTCTAACTGCACATCCGGTACCTGGTATCCGCCAACATCATATCTCTTTCCAACATATTTACCTGATGCGCTAAACAATAAACCGTTACCAAAATTATAAGCAGCAGAAATATTGAAACTATGATTTGGCCTCTTTATCAAATAACTGTAAACTGAATCTTTAAAAGTGATCCGGCTTTGATTTTCTTCTTCAGGGTTTAGATAGGCATAATTGGCAGTGATAGTAAGGAGTTCAACAGGTTGTATCTTTGTTTCAAACTCAATACCATTAACGGTTTGCCTTGTAAAGTTGAAGTATTTAAAATTGAGATTGTCAAAATCAAGCCCATCCTTTATATAGCGTTTAAAATATACAACCCGGTTGGTAAAAATTTTATGCTGCTGCTGAAAACCAATTTCATATGTTTTAGATTTTTCAGGTTTTAGCCCCGGGCTTCCAAACTCAGAGTATAGCTGGTATAATGTTGGGGCTTTAAAACCTGTTGCAATGCTTCCGAAAATTCTAAAGCGTTCGCTGATGTTATAAGATGGATTAAACGTAAATGTATGGTTACTTCCATAACGGGAATGCACATTCAACCTGCCTCCTGATTCAATATTCAGATTGCCGGCAAAAGCATTATAAAGCACTGAAGCATATAATGAAGATTGACTTTGAGATGTATCGTTAAAAGAACTGGTGAAAGGCCCGTAAGAACTTATTGAAAAAAACCGGCTATGCATGCTGCTGTAGCGGTGATCAGCTCCCTGCAATAAAGTAAAATTTTTATTGAGTCCAATACTGCTGTATATCTCCGCAAATTGTGATTTACCTGAATAATCATCTGTCAAAAATTTTGTAAACCCTGGTACGTCGGCACTGTCATTAAAATAATTTCTCTTATTATCACTGTATTGATAATTACCATTAAGGTTTATGTTATTTTTTTGATAGTGAAAGCCTAAACCGGTTATCAAACCTTTATTATTTACCGTGAAGTCTTTTTCATCAGTAA
>JBDSAQ010000482.1:0-15559 GCA_039922095.1 Ginsengibacter sp.
AATATAATATCTATATCCTTTATCATAAAAAACAGGAATTGAAAAACTATATAACACATCGTTTTCATACGCATAAAGCCGGCTATTATACCCATCCGTTTCGAAATACTGTAACCGGATATTTGCAGAATATGGTTTTGAAACCGGCTTATATAATACATCTGCATAAAGAAGATAACCCGTTTCCGCACCCCGTCCTTTTTTATCATACCAAAGTAATTCCATTCTCGAACGGAATGTTACTGAAGATGAAATTTTGTAACTAACCTGGTTTCGCCAGTTTTGCCTGGGTTTAATAATTACAGGGTTTAAGGCAAGCCCATCAGGATTATAATTTATTGCTTTTTTTTCGGTGCGGTACCTGCTATATACTTCAAATTGTTTGTTTGGTTTATATGTTATCTGCACCAAATAATCTTTACCAGCCACGGGCGCATATATCCTGAATTTCAACCATGGAAAATAATATAAATCTGCATAGGCATCAATTTTCCAGGCATTATCAGGAGTTATGCTAATGCCTGCATAGAAGCCGCTCTCATTATTTGGAAATGTACTTTCAGTAAATGCATTTGTATATAAAGATTGATAGCTACGTGAAATATTTCTATAAACAAAACTCATATCAATGTGAGAATCTGTACTTATTAATAAACCATTTACAAAAGCTTTATCAAAATTTTTATCAGCAGCAGCTTCTCCGAACAAATGCATGTTTTTAAAAGTATAACTATAATCAACACTATAGTTACTCCATGTAGTACCTGTTAAAGCAAATTTATTATATAGCTGTACAGATTTTATAATCGGGTACCCGAAATTATAATGAACACTATTAACTCCAATATGAAAATTTTCCTTAGAAAGTGATAGGTTGCCTCCGAATGTAAACTGGCTTTGAGTGCCTTTATCTCCCACTTCACTGGCTGTTCTATGGTAGCCTGAAGATTGTAATGAAGAAACAAAATCTTCATTATTTAAGGTATCAACATGAAAATTAGCATCCAACTTTCGATAACTTATAAACGCCGTGGCCTCTAATGATCTTTTCTGCAACGTAATGCCTGCTCCACGATGAAAAAATATTTCCCCTGCAGAATTATATGGCCGCAAAACATCCGCCTGCCTCTTGATATTGAGTACATCTGAACTTTTTTTAAAAGCAAGCCCCTGCCATTGTATTAAGCCCTGACCCATATTAACAACAAAATCGCCAAGTGCAAATGATTTTATTATCCCCATATTTTTTGCAAAAAAATGTGCTGAATAAAAATCAAATCCTGCTTTTTGTTTACCTCTTAAAAATTGTTCTCCAGCATCTTTCTCTCCTGTTATGCCATACTGTAAAATATTTTTGTACTGATATCTATATCGTAACAAAAGTTTTTGAGGGCTGCCCTGATAAAAATTATTAGTTACACCACCCCCCGATAAATACCCTTTTGATTTTTCCAGAACCTGTGTAACCCTTGCTAGTAAAGTATTTTCACCATTTTTGAACCTTGTTTTAAAGGCATCCTCCAAAGAAATTCTATTTGCAACAGTAACGTAAGGAATAATTTTTTTGATAAGAAAAATATCCCATCCGGGTATTGCCTGCAGCTCATAAATATTTATAAAACTTCCTAATAAATTTCTATAGCTAAGGAAGGAATTTATGTGCAGCGGCGTAAGAATACTTAACTCTTTTAAATCACTTTCGTTTGCAATATTCAGATTAACGGGGTCTTTTATAAAATGCTGCATTTGCTGCAGGTATGCGTCATCTTCTGTTTCTGCATCTTCATTATTTTCGGTAAGATTTTCTAATTGTTGCTCAGCACCGGGCTGAGTTACAGGCACCTCCTGCGCATAAGCAAGATAAAAATATTGCTGAATTGATATGAAGAAAACAAAAAAAGATAAGCGTATAAAATAATATTTTTTCAATCTGGTTTATTCTTAAAGTTTACTATAAGCAACATACCCGGTGTAAATCCTAACTGAGGATGATAACTGCTGTTGATATCTAAACGAAAACTCTTCCAGCTAACGCCAACTCCTACGTAACTATTGGTTGTTTCAGTGGCAATTCCGGCTCTTACGAAAAACTGTTTTAAAAAATTATATTGAAAACCGATGTTTACATTCACAGGCATATCTTCTTCCTTAATAATTTCCCCACTTAAAAAAAAACTTTCAGAAGCTTCATACCCCATTCCAAATGTATAGGATGAACCAAGTTTCTCATTTTCTTGTTTTGATAATGTACCCCCAACCGGATTATAAATATGTATGCCTGCATTAAGCTTATCAGATAAATGGATAATGGTGCCTATTTCAAAATTTACAGCAGAGGAATTTCCATACCCGGGTATCTTAAAACTATAGTAATTAAACTTTACGCCGATATCTAACTTACTGCCCAGGCTTCTTGCATAAGCAATGCCTATTTGAGATTCATTATACCTGGTAAAACCAAAGTAATCAGCCTGTAAACCGAAGTTGCCCTGATTAGTAGGAAATGCCAGTACTGCTGTATACATATTGGCTTCAGAAAGTAAGAATCTTTTTTCCCCATAAACACCGGCTGCCGCTGACTTAACCTGAGCAAGAGCTGCCTGGTTCGATGTGAATGAAAAAACATCAACATGATTCATACTATATGCACCAGTGCCTGGATAAGCCGCCGATATCCGCTGCCTTACTGCCTGAGAGAACCCGGTTTCATGAATAATAAGAATACCTAAATAAAAAATTATAACACCCGGCTTTCTCAACTCCATTAGTTTAAGTAGCAATGTAATTATTTAAAACAATTAATCAATGTTGCTAAGTAATTTTGCCCGATGAAATTATTAGATGGAAAACTTGCATCGCAGGCAATTAAAGATGAGCTTAAACATAAAGTATTACAATTAAAAAAAGACGGAAAAAA
Source organism: Ginsengibacter sp. (assembly GCA_039922095.1). GTDB lineage: Bacteria > Bacteroidota > Bacteroidia > Chitinophagales > Chitinophagaceae > Ginsengibacter. The sequence continues at coordinate 2,918 of JBDSAQ010000482.1, forward strand.
AGTTCCTCACCTTGTTGCGTTGCTGGCAGGTAATAATGGAGCCAGTGAAACTTATGTTGCTTCAAAAGTAAAAAATTGTGAAGAGGTCGGCTTTACTTCTTCCCTGATAAGGTTAAGCAATTCGATTGAAGAATATGAATTGATTGATCTCGTAAAAAAACTAAATAACGATAAAGAAATTGATGGCATATTAGTTCAACTTCCCTTGCCAAAGTATATCTCTGAGGAAAAAATAATTAATCTTATTGATCCCTCAAAAGATGTGGATGGCTTTAATAGCACAAATGTTGGTAAGATGGTTCAGGGGTTAAAAACATTTATACCTGCTACACCTTACGGTATTTTGCTTTTATTGAAACACTACGAAATACCTACAGCAGGGCTTGATGCTGTTGTAATTGGCAGAAGCAATATTGTAGGAAGACCAATCAGCATTTTGTTAAGCAGGAATGATTCTCCGGGCAATTGCACTGTTACTCTTTGTCACTCGCATACCAAAAACTTGACTGAGATTTGCACAAAGGCTGATATAATTATTACAGCCTTAGGGAAGCCGGCTTTTTTAAAAGCTGAGATGGTTAAAGATGGTGCAATAGTAATTGACGTTGGTATTACAAGAGTTGAAGACTCCACAAAAAAAAGTGGTTATTCTATAAAAGGTGATGTTGACTTTGAAAATGTTGCGCCTAAATGCAGCTATATTTCTCCAGTTCCCGGCGGAGTTGGGTTGATGACTATTGCAGCGCTGTTGAAAAACACTTATGAGGCTTGTATGAATTTGTCTGAACCATGATTTATGGGATTATTGGGATTATGAGAAAAAACATTCTTGGATATTTACCGTATTAATATGGAACTCTACAATTTGAAATCGGAAATTTTAAATCGGAAACCTGAAACTTCTCTTCCTGTTATGGAATCTTTTTATACTATCCAGGGAGAAGGTTTTCACCAGGGAAAGGCTGCTTATTTTATCCGGCTGGGTGGGTGTGATGTTGGTTGTGTTTGGTGTGATGTAAAAGAAAGCTGGGATGTAAATATGCATCCACTAAAAACTGTATCTGAAATAGTTTCAGAAGCAGAATCCTTTCCTTCAAAACTTGCTGTTATAACCGGTGGCGAACCACTGATGCATAATCTTGATGAACTTACAGCATCTTTACACAATGCTGGTTGCAATATTAATATTGAAACATCCGGCTCTTATGAGCTAAGTGGAAAATTCGACTGGATTTGTGTTTCTCCAAAAAAATTTAAAGAGCCTTTAGCCGGAATATTATTGCAGGCAGATGAACTTAAAATAATAATATTTAATAACTCAGATTTTGCATGGGCAGAAAAATATGCTCAACTTGTTTCCCCTAAATGCAAACTATTTTTACAACCTGAATGGGCCAAAGCTTCAGTAGTTACACCGATGATAATTGACTACATAAAACATCATCCTGAATGGCAAATTTCTTTGCAGATTCATAAATATATCAATGTACCGTAGTGAAACTATGATTTAACTGATTATTTGATTGGCTATGATTCATACTTTTTATCTTCGTAGTTATAGTTTAAATTAACCCATTAAAATCGTAGTTCCTTAATGAAAAACCCGATAAATTATTTATACAGCATACCTACCTCACGCCTGATACCTCATACCTCATACCTTAAAATATTCCTCACATTGTACATCGTACTTTTCACATCGTACATTGCCAGCGCACAATGGTATGATCCGGAAAAAGTAAATCTGAAGGCTAATAAAATTTACACGGAGGCAATCAACAATGCCCGCAATGAAGAATATTCAGTTGCAATTAAAAAGATAAATGAAGCATTATTAATTGAACCAAAGTTTGTGGATGCAAGGCTTTCCCTTGCTGGTATATATGCAAACCTTAAAAATTATGCTGAGTCGGTCAACCAATTTGATAAAGCTTTTATATTAGATCCTGTTTACAGCAATTATTATTATTTGCCCTATTCAATTTCATTAGCCGGTATAGGAAAATTTGATAAAGCGCTTGAAGCCGTAAATACTTTTCTTTCCAAAGGCGGATTAAATGAGAGAAGCATAAAGGCGGGTAATTTTAGAAAAAAATGTTATGAGTTTGCCATTGATTATAATAAAAGCCATTCAACCAATACGTATGTCTTCAATCCAAAAAATCTGGGAGAAAATGTAAATTCTGTTAACCTTGAATACTTTCCTTCACTAACTATTGATGGCAAAAAAATGATCTTCACTGAGCGAATTAATGGTAATGAGGATTTTTACCAAAGTGAATTTATTAATGGTGACTGGGCAAAAGCTAAACGGCTGGAGGGGGGCATTAACTCAACGGGATACAACGAAGGGGCGCAAAATATTTCGCAGGATGGACAATTACTTTTTTTTACCGGCTGCAATTTCCCTCAAGGGATAGGAAGTTGTGACCTATATATTTCCCGGCTCACTAAACAAGGTTGGAGCAATCCCGAAAATCTTGGGCCGAATGTTAACTCTGAATTCTGGGAATCAACACCTTCTCTTTCTCCGGATAAAAATGATCTTTATTTTAGCAGCAATGTGCCTGGCGGCTTTGGAGGAAAAGATATTTGGGTTTGTCATAAAACCGCTGCTGGCAAATGGTCTGAGCCATTAAACCTTGGGCCTGAAATAAATACCGCAGCAGATGAAAGCTGTCCGTTTATACATTCCGATAATCAAACACTTTATTTTAATTCGAACGGCCACCAGTGCTATAGCGATAAACCTGATCTGTTTCTTTCCAAAAAAATGGAAAATGAAAAATGGGGCAAGGCAGAAAATTTAGGTTATCCTATAAACACAATTGATGATGAAGGATCTTTAATTGTTTCTTCTGATGGAAAAACTGCTTATTATGCAAGTGACAGAAACGATACTAAAGGAGGCCTGGATATTTATACTTTTGAATTAAGGGAAGATGTTCGTCCGCTAAAAACCTTATGGGTTAAGGGAAATGTGTTTGATAAGAAAACCGGAATTGGTTTACCCTGCTCTGTAGAGCTTACAAATATTGTTACTAAACAAACCATAAGTAAATTACAAACAGATGAAGATGGTAACTATCTTGTTACATTACCTGTAGGGAAAGATTATGCCTTTAATGTAAAACGTAAAGGATATTTATTTTATTCTGAAAATTTTAATATCAGTCTTAAAGGTTCTGATTCAACTTATATAATTGATATTCCATTGCAGCCAATTGAAGCCAATGCAAGCATCATTTTAAAAAATGTTTTTTTTGATACCAAACAAACTGTTTTAAAACCTGAATCTATAACAGAGCTTGATAATGTAGTTAGATTAATGAATGATAATCCAAAATTAAAAATACTCATCGGTGGATATACAGATAATGTTGGTAAACCTTTGGATAACTTAAAGCTTTCTACAGGAAGAGCGGTTTCGGTGGTTAATTATTTATTAGGTAAAGGAGTTAAGAATGAAAGATTAAGCTTTAAGGGTTATGGAGAAACAAAACCAATAGCGGATAACAAAACTGAAAATGGCAGAGCAATTAACAGAAGGACAGAGTTAAGTGTGGTTAGTAATTGAAAAAAATACAAATAAGAAAACAACAATTCCAAGACATCAGTGGTTAGATACAAATTTTTGTAAATTAATTTGTAAGCAATTAGAAATTCCGAAAATGTGATTATTTCTTCTATTCTTTGTAAGGATAATTACAAATGCACAACGATCTTCTATACCAAATCTCTCTTACTCTTGTACCCAACATAGGCGATGTGCAGGCAAAAGCGCTTATAAATAATTTTGGAGATGCAGATTCAATTTTTAAAGCAAAGAAAAAAGATCTGGAATCAATTGAAGGAATAGGATCAATCCGGGCAAAATCCATTAAAGAATTTCAAAACTTTAAATTAGCTGAAGATGAAATTCTTTTTATTGAAAAATATAAGATCACTCCACTTTTTATTACGGATAAAAATTATCCGCAACGTTTACTCAATTGTTATGATAGCCCGCCCATAGTATACTTCAAAGGAAATGCAAATCTTAATATATCAAGAATAATTGCGATAGTTGGCACACGTAATAATAGTGAATATGGGAAAGCTATTTGCGAAAAAATCATAACTGACCTTACTGATCAGAATGTATTAATTGTAAGCGGACTGGCATTTGGCATTGATAGTATAGCACATAAATCAGCTATTAAAAATAATCTGCAAACAATAGGCGTACTTGGTCATGGTTTAGACAGGATATATCCAAACCAGAATAAACTGCTGGCAAAGCAAATGATTGAAAATGGCGGACTGCTCACCGATTTTAAAAGCGGCACTAATCCTGATAAACAAAATTTTCCTAAACGAAATAGAATTGTTGCAGGCATAAGTGATGCCGTTATAGTTGTTGAAAGCGGATTAAAAGGAGGTTCTCTTATCACTGCCGAATTAGCAAACGGTTATAACAAAGATGTGTTTGCGATACCGGGGAGAATAACTGATATAAAAAATGAAGGCTGCAATTACCTGATAAAAAATAATAAAGCTGCATTAATTACTTCTGCCGAAGATTTGCTTGAAAACCTTGGATGGAAAGAACAAAAGAAGATTTCCGCAAAACAACAGCGTGAATTATTTATTGAACTTACTGCAGATGAAAAAGTAATATTATTGATCTTACAACAACAACCCCAGGTACATATTGATGAGATATATATCAAAAGCGGTCTTAATAGTAGTGCCGTGGCCTCAGCATTGCTCACTCTTGAAATGCAGGGAGTAATAAGCTCAATGCCCGGAAAAATTTATAAGCTTATCTAATGTTTATAAGAAAAAAAATGCCCGGGAAGATTCGGTAGAAATTTGATGGATAAGAATCTAAAATCTCTTTTCAATTTTTGAATCTGAAATATTTATTGCCGGATTCTCACTATTTTTAAAACAATAATTGCATAAACTAATGAAATTTATCCTGACCTTATTAATATCATTTCTTTCTTTACTATTTTTTTCCTGCCAAAAAGAGTTTTCTGCAACAATAGATCCCACTAAGGTTGATACCACGGGTACAACACCTTCTTCTAATAAAATAAAAACCTACACTGAAGATATTACCGCCGGCGGGCTTCACGTGGTTGTTACTTTCAACGTAGCTTACGATGCCAGTGATAGGGTAATAAGTCTTACCTCTGCATCATCACCTGGTGATAAATTTTTGTATACATACAATTCAAATAATACTATTGAACTGGATCTCTATAATTCCAATGTCATTACCATCCACGAAATCTTTTTTTTAAATAGCTCCTCATTGCTGGATAGTACATTTCAATATAATGACACCCAAGATACTTCTACAGAAAAATACATTTATAACGCTTCCAAACAATTGATCCAGGTAAACCAATATGACTATACAACCGCCACGGGTTCTGTTTTAGACGATGTGCTCAACTACACATACGATGCTATGGGAAACGTCATTAAAGAGCAGAGCACCTTTACAACTACAACATTTGATTATTATGATACAATAAATAATTTATTATTGTTCCCCTATTTATCAATTAAGCCAACCCACTTAATAAAGACAACAAAAATTACTAATAGCGGAACTATGAACACAATAAACCACACCTATACTTTTGATAATAAGAACCGTGTTATTAGTGAAAAACAAGAAGTGGCCGGTAGCAGTGAGGTTGTGATAAGAAGTTATACTTATTATTAAACCAGGGAAAAGATATTAATTCCAAAAAGGCTTGAATGATAAATATTTTTTATAAGCTGAACCTGTAAGTTTTTTTTATCATTGGAAATGGTAGTCTATCTTTGCAAATGGCTACAACTAATAACCGCACTTCCATTTCAAAAAAATTTTTTGGTGAAGGATTAACTTTCGATGATGTATTGTTAATGCCTGCGTATGGGGACGTTCTGCCAAGAGACGTAAGTATTGAAACCCAGCTCACTCCCCAAATTAAGCTTAACATACCAATGCTTTCCGCAGCAATGGATACCGTTACCGAGGCGTCATTAGCCATTGCGCTTGCAAGGGAGGGAGGCATAGGAATTCTGCATAAAAACATGAGCATTGAGCAGCAGGCCGCACAAGTAAGAAAAGTAAAACGCAGTGAAAGCGGTTTAATCTTTGACCCGATAACTCTTTTGATAGATGCTACTATCGGCGATGCTTTAAAGTTAATGAAAGAGAATAAGATCGGGGGAATACCTATAGTTGACGGAAATCAAAAGCTGGTAGGTATTTTAACCAACCGGGATCTCCGCTTTGAAGATAATTATAAGCGCAAGGTTAGCGAGGTAATGACCAAAGAGAATTTAATTACTGCACCTGAAGGCACTGACCTCAAGAAAGCGCAATTAATTTTAAGAAAACATAAGGTGGAAAAATTACCGGTAGTAAGCCGGTCAGGTGTTTTAAAAGGGCTTATTACTTATAGGGATATTTTGCAGGTGCACAATCATCCTTTAGCTGCTAAAGATTCATTTGGCAGACTACTTACCGGCGCAGGAGTTGGCATAACTAAAGATATTAATGAAAGAGTAGAAGCATTACAACAGGTAGGCGTAGATATTGTTTGTCTTGACAGTGCTCATGGACATCATAAAGGCGTTATTGAAGCTTTGAAAAAAATTAGAAATAATTTTAAAAACCTCCAGATAATTGCCGGAAATGTAGGTACAGGTGCAGGCGCAAAAGCTTTAGCCGATGCTGGTGCTGATGCTGTGAAGGTGGGCATTGGCCCCGGTTCTATATGTACAACAAGAATTGTAGCCGGCACAGGTGTGCCACAAATAACCGCATTACTGGAAGTTTCCAACGCATTAAAAAATAAAAACGTAGGCATTATAGCTGATGGAGGGATCCGCTATACAGGCGACATGGTAAAGGCTCTTGCCGCAGGTGCAAGCTGTGTAATGATGGGCGGAGTTTTTGCAGGAACGGAAGAAAGCCCTGGTGAAACTATTATTTACGAAGGAAGAAAATTTAAACAATACAGGGGCATGGGTTCACTGGGCGCAATGGCACAGGGAAGCAGTGACAGGTATTTCCAGGGAGCCGAAGAGGAAGTAAAGAAATATGTACCTGAGGGTATTGAAGGACGTGTAGCATATAAAGGATTTTTGCAGGAAGTAGTTCACCAGTTTACCGGCGGGCTAAGGGCTGGCATGGGCTATTGCGGCGCTAAAGATATTAAGGCGCTTCAGCAGGCAATCTTTGTAAAAATTACTAATGCAGGCATGCGTGAAAGCCATGCACATGATATTGAGATAACAAGGGAAGCTCCTAATTATAGCAGGTAATTTATCTGAACTGGGATTTATGAGATTGATGGGAATTGTGAGAACTTGGTTTGACCCTTCCGGTCTGACCAATTAATAATCTAAGAATCTCCCTTACCATTTTTATGGGAATATCAATTATGGTACAATACGCCTTTAGTGGCATTGTATAGTTTATACCAATCCTGTATGTCGAGATTTATATCAAATGCACTTACAATATTTTTTATTCTCTGCTCACTTGTGGTACCTATTAAAGGTAATGCGCCAAGTTTTATCAACCATGCTACAGCTATTGATTCTATATCTGCATTATATTTTAAACTCAACTCTTCCAACTTTACACGAACATTGTTCGCCAAATCATCTTTACCATTTGCTATGCGTCCCGCTGCTAATGGAGAAGATGCAAGAGGTCGCATATACCGTTGTTTTATATAATCCAGTTGGCCGTTATCAATTGCAGACGTGTTTAATAAATTAAGTTCGATGTGATTAGTTACTATAGGCGTATTTAAATATGCTGCCAACAGTTGATGCTGAAAAACAGAAAAGTTAGCAACCCCGATATTTTTTATTTTACCCGACTCTCTTAGCTGTTGTAACGTGTAAGCTGTTTCCTCAAGGTTTGATATATGGTCAAGATGATCTAATAAAAAGATATCTATGTAGTCTGTTTTAAGTTTACGCAAAGAGTTATCAATACTGTTTAAAATATGATCTTTTGAAGTATCATAATGTTTCACCCTTACGTCAGGCGTGCTTGCATCTACAACTCTTAATCCACATTTTGTAAATAAAACAATATCCTCTCTTTTGAAGGATTTACGATCCATTACTTTTCCAAACAATTCTTCACATTGGTATGAACCGTACACATCAGCATGATCAAAAGTATTTATGCCCAACTCAAGACATAGATTAATAATTTTTTCCATTGTCTCCGCCGTGTTATTCACTTCTGTCTCCCACCTGTAAAAACCATAAATGGCAGGCGAAACTTTAGGGCCAGAATCACTTAAATAAATTTTTTCCATTAAAATTTTTATTGCTCAAGAAATATTTGGTGCGATAAAAATAATGATCTTTTTATTTAAAAAAGGTATTGTTGCTGCGTGGTTTAAAATAGTCAGTGCCCAGGGTAAATTAAAAAAGCCAGTATAGGAATACCGCCAATTAACGATTGCTTGCTACAGATTTATTTCAAATAAAAAAAATTTAGTAAATAAAATTTCCCCTTGATAATAAAGACAGATTTGCTCAGTATAAAAAGATATTAGCTGCAATCATATTTTTTTATCCCTGCACCGGATGAATTAATATTACAGGAATTTTAATCAGTTCATATGTACTGTCGTCTGCTGCTCATTTCATTTTTAATTCTTCCTTTTTCATTTTTACTTTCCGCTCAAACTGATACAAGTCATTTACGAATATCACTGCTAACCTGCCAGCCGGGAGACGATCTTTATTCAACTTTTGGGCATAGCGCACTTAGGGTAACTGATAGTTCTTCCAATAATGATATCGTTTACAATTACGGCACCTTCGATTTTAATGAGCCAGGTTTTTATCTTAAGTTTATTAGGGGCAAGCTTATGTATTACCTTTCAACGCAAGACTTTGATTCTTTTAAAAATTTTTACCAGGAGGAAAATCGTGGCATTACAGAACAGGTGTTGCAATTAACCTTATCTGAAAAGAAAAAAATAATAAGGTTGGTACAGCAAAACCTTGAAAGCGAAAACAGATTTTATAAATACGATTTTACGTTTGACAATTGCACTACCAGGCTCCGCGACCTCATAGAAAAAACGGCCGATACTACAACATTTTATGGTAACGTATTAAAAGAAAAAACAAGATTCCGACAACTCATTTATGAATACCTTAATTATAATGATAAGCAATGGAGCAAGCTGGGCATTGATCTTTTTCTGGGCAGCAAAACTGATGCAGTTATGAGCAACAGGCAGGTAATGTTTTTGCCTGATTATTTATTAAGAACTTTAAACGTCACAAAAATCGGAAGCACTCCTGTTGTCCTCTCTTCTCAAAACCTATACGTTACATCTCCTAAAAATAATGACCAAAACTTTATTACTCATCCTGAGTTTATTTTTAGTGTTTTCTTTATCCTGATTGTAATGTTGAGTTTCTCAAAGAATCTTTCTATTCAAAAATTTATTTACAATTTTGATGGCTTCATATTTTTCATTACAGGGTTACTTGGCATCGTAATGCTTATTATGTGGTTTGGGACAGATCATGTAATGTGCAGGAATAATTATAACCTGTTATGGGCATGGCCAACACATGCAGTTGTGGCTTTCTTTATTAACAGGCGAAAATCAACTGAACGTATATATTTTAAATTAGCAGTATTAATAAATTCTGTTGTATTGATAGTATGGTTTTTTTTACCGCAACACATGAACATATCACTAATACCTGTTGTTATGTTATTAATATTCAGAAGTGCTATGATTGGGTATAACAGAAGGAAATATAATTAGCTTAAGATGGAAACTAATCAATTTATTTCCTTCAGAAATTCTACCATTTTTTACCGCGTTTATGGCAGCGGCAAAGCTGTTATTTTAATTCATGGTTTTGGAGAAGACGGAAATATCTGGAGCTACATTGCAGACAAACTAAAAAATAATTTTCTTGTGATAGTCCCGGACCTTCCGGGCACTGGTAAATCAGAAATTTTAGAAGATGAAAATGTAAACGTTACTGTAGATGATTATGCTGAGGTGATCATACACATATTAAAGAAGGAATCTCTGGATGACTGCATAATTATTGGCCATAGCATGGGAGGATATATTACTTTGGGCATTGCAGATAAATATCCTGAAGTATTGAATGGATTTGGCCTTATTAATTCTACAGCTTATGCTGATAGTGAAGATAAAAAAAGAGACAGGTTAAAGTCAATAGAATTTATTCAAAAAAACGATGCTGCTTCATTTTTAAAAACCAGTACCCCTGGCTTATTTGCTGACAAATTTAAACAGGAGCATCCTGATGAAATTGAAAAGTTAATTGATTCCACTGCATACTTTACCAGTGAGTCATTAATCCAATATACCAAGGCAATGATGAACCGGCCGCAAAGAATTTCAGTCCTGCAAACAACTGCCTTGCCTGTTTTATTTATTATAGGCGAAGAAGATCCCGTAGTTCCTTTAGAAAAATCCTTAGCCCAATGCCACCTTCCTGCTACTGCATACGTACATATATTAACCGGAGCCGGGCATATGGGAATGATGGAACAAGGGGAACTATGTATGGAGATAATTTCTTCTTACCTGAATAATTTTTAATGTGAAAAATTTTAACAGCCATTAAGGATAAAATATCAACAGCTTTTTAAGTAAATTACAGTCGCACTTTTTTCGATGTAGCCTGCAGGCGTATCAGGTTTAAACTTGGCGAATGAAGAAGATATTTTTTGTTTTTTTTCTTACTTTATATTCCTGCATTTCATTTGCCAGTCATATAACAGGGGGTGAAATGATTTACGAATACATAGGCCCGGGAAGTGAGCCAAATACCAAAAAATTTACTATAACTCTTAAATTATTCCGGGATGAACATACAACGGGGGCGCCTATGCCGCCAAGTGTTTTTATAGGGATATTTGATAATGATACTAATACTCCGTTTCCGGTATCCAATGCACCTGAAAAATCTTTTACTGTGCCTCTTAGTAATGAAAATGCAGTAACCATAAATCCTTTTCCGCCATGTGTAAATAATACTCCGGAACTGGATTATAATGTAGGGCTTTATTCACTTACAATTGAACTGCCAGATAACGCCGCCGGATATACTGCTGCCTACCAAACATGCTGCAGGGTAATTCCTTTAAACAATGTATTTACAACAAATGGCACCGGAGGTACAGGATCTACTTATACCTGTGTAATTCCACCTTTCATTGATACCAGTCCCTCTTTTGCCAGCAGTATTGATCTTATATGCTTCAACAGGGAATTCACTTTAAATTTTAGAGCTACTGATATTGATGGAGATTCATTAGCTTATTCTTTCATTGAAGCGTATAACGGGGGCAGAGCAACTAATGCAAGTAATATAGATCCGGAAGCGCCCCCTTACAACTCTGTAACTTATATAAATGGGTTCACGTCGGCTTCACCTTTGGGCAATGCGGCTACAATAAATCCGGAAACGGGCATTATCACAGGTATTGCTCCCGCTGCAGGCAAATATGTAGTAAGTGTTAGGGTAAGATCGTTTAAGAATAGAAAATATGTGGGGGAGCACCGGAAAGACTTTATAATAAATGTGGGGGATTGCGATGTAGCAGGCGCCACATTAAATGCAAACCCTGTAATGTGCAGTGGGTATTCTGTCACCTTTTCAAACGACAATCCTTCATCTCTTAATAAAACATTTTTTTGGGATTTCGGAGACCCTAAAAGTGGGGCACTTAATACCTCAACCTCCGCAATCCCAACACATCAATTCAGTGATACGGGGGTGTTTGTTTATAAGTTAATAGTTAACCAGGGTCAAGCTTGTCCGGATACTGCATCTCAAATAGTAAAAGTGTACCCGGGGTTCACTCCCGGATTTACTTCCGTGGGTCAATGCAAAAACACACCTATAAGTTTTACAGATACTACCAAAAGCAGGTTTGGGATTGTAAATAGCTGGGCATGGGATTTTGGAGATCGTCAAAGAACAGATGATACGTCCCATCAAAAAAACCCATCCTACATTTTTAATCCTTCAGATGATTATACTGTTCAACTAACTGTTACTGACAGTAAAGGTTGTATTGGTACCGTGCCTGTGAGTGTGGCTATAAAAGATAAACCTGACTTTACTATTACCAATGATACCCTGATATGCACAATAGATACGTTACAACTAACCGCTTCAGGTACCGGCACTTTTTTATGGACACCAGCTTATGCTATAAATAATCAAACCATATCCTCTCCTTTAGTAAGTCCGGATATACCTACAAAATATCATGTTGACTTTGCAGATAATTACGGGTGCAAAGGAAGCGATTCTGTTTTTGTAGATGTAAAAAATTTTGTTACTTTAAATGCAGGCAACGATACCAGTATATGCGCTACTGACGCTATATTGTTGACCCCGGTAAGCGATGCCCTGCAATACAAATGGTCTCCGTCAAATTCTTTAAATAATGATACTTTTAAAAACCCGACTGCAACTCCATTAAGTAATACTGCCTATACCGTAATTGCCTCGATAGGTAAATGCAATAGTACTGATGTTATAAATGTCAGGTCAACCCCCTACCCTTCTGCAAATGCAGGAATTGATTCTTCAATTTGCCTT
>JBDSAQ010000483.1:0-8452 GCA_039922095.1 Ginsengibacter sp.
CCATGAACAATTTGCTGATCACTTACTTCCAAAATACTTTCGATAGAGCCTTTTGCAAATGCAGTATGTTTACCGGCATTGTGTCGAATTATTGATACACGCTTTCTTTCTGAGTCAAAAGGAAAAAGTTGTAACCGCGGAAATTCTTTTTCCAATGTTTCTGGCCCGTAACCGCATTTCATAGCAAGGGTACAAAAAGCAGATTCAGTGGGATCGCCAGTGCCGTACCACGTTGCATGAAATTCATCGGGAGGATTTACCGATGAAGTTGAAGAAAGGTAGCCTGAGATAAAGAAAAATTTATTATCTGCGAGCTGAGCTTTTTCAAGTGGTTGTGATTTGTCCGTGAGCACCTGGCCATCGGGTGCATAGCCGGTGCCGGTAATGTTGAATGGCTGCCCGTTAAATACACAATTGGTTATGGACATTTCATTCTTTGTGATCGTTCCCGTTTTATCAGAAGCAATTACTGTAGAGCTTCCCAAAGCTTCCACAGACGATAGTTGCTTAACAACCGCTTTCTTTTTGGCAAGCCTGCGAACACCCAATGCAAGCGAAATAGAAATTTGTGGAGGCAACCCTTCTGGAACCATTGCAGCCGCAACGCTGATTGCGAACACAAGCGCCGCCGTAATTTTTTCTCCTTGTAACATGCTAAACGCAAACAAGGCAAAGCCAAGGAAAAGAGTGATGATGGTAATTTTTTTTGCCAATAAGTTTATCTCTTTTTGCAGGGGAGATATGTCTTGTTTTATTTGCTGGGATTTACCTGCAATTCTTCCTAACTCTGTTTGCATGCCGGTGCCAACAACCAAACCTTTTGCCTGTCCTTTAGATACCGTAGTACCCATGAGTACCATACTACTTTGGTCAGCTATGGAGGCATTCTCCTTAATGGCTGATGAATAATTTTTTTCACTTGCCTGTGATTCGCCGGTAAGAATAAATTCATTTACATACAATGAATGGCTTTCCAGTAAACGCATATCGGCTGCAATACCATCGCCTTCATTAATAATAACCACATCACCGGGAACAAGATTTTCAACAGGAATTTGCCGGGATTTTCCGTTGCGTATAACGGTACATTTTTCTGTAATTAAATTCTTTAACGATTGTAAAATATTTTCAGATTTCCAATCCTGGTAAAAACCAATAAAGGCATTTAGAACAACAATAATACCCAATACGATACCATCACGATATGAACCTAACTGGAAGGAAAGCAAACTGGCAACAACTAAAAGGATAACCAGCAGGTTATTGAATTGAGCCAACATAATCTTCCACCATCTTCGTGAATCTGTACCCGTTATTTTATTCGGACCAACTAAATGAAACTGGTTGGCGGCTTCATCATCTGATAAACCAACAGATACATCAGTTTTAAACTGTGCAAGTAATTCGCTTATATTATTTGTATAGAAACCCATAATTCATTTTTTATTCCTCCGCATCAATTAATTCCACTGTTCCTCTATTTTTAAGTTCCCTCTCTTTTACAATTAAAAAAATTATTGGTGTAACAAGCATTACATAAATAGTCGCCGTTATGGTACCTCCAATTAAAGGGATAGTTATAGCAAGCATCACATCGCTGCCTGCTCCGGTAGCCCATAGAATAGGAAACAAGCCAAACAGGGAAACCGAAACCGTCATTATAAAAGGGCGAAGCCTTTGTGTTGCACCTTTCATAACATACTCTCTTAATAAAGCCGGTGTTATTGCTGCTTTTGAATTACCATGTTCCGCTACCATATTTTTCATAGAGAGATTGAGGTAAATGGTCATGAGCATAACAGTTTCTATTGCCATACCAAACAAAGCAATAAAGCCAACTGCTACGGCTACTGATAAATTAACGCCGAAAAAATATACAGCGTACACACCGCCAATTAATGCGAAAGGAACTGTAAGCATAGACATCAATGCTTCCTTCATAGATTTATAAGTGAAGTATAAAACCAGGAAAATTATTACCAGCACAATTGGCATTATAGTCTTGAGAGTTTTATTTGCCCTGAGTTGATTTTCCCATTGTCCACTCCAATCCAGAAAATAACCTTTTGGCATTTTGCTGATCATCGTATTTAATTTTTTTTGTGCTTCAGTAACAGTACTGCCTAAGTCTCTTTCTCTTACATTAAATAATACTGTACCTCTAAGCATAGCGTTTTCTGAATTTATCATCGGTGGCCCTTCAGCTATCCGAACATCAGCAACTGCTTCCAATGGTATCGGGCCATAGCTCATTGTTTGTACCTGTAATCTTTTTAAGGATTGTATATTATCCCGAAAGTCCTGTGCAAAGCGGGCATTTACTGAAAACCTTTGCCTGCCCTCGATTGTAGTGGTGAGGCGCATTCCACCTAATGCGCTTTCTACTACAGCATTCACATCATCCACATTTAATCCGTATCGTCCGATCTCTTCTCTCTTCACAGCAATCTCAATATATTTTCCACCTGTTATTGGTTCTACATACAAATCTTTAACACCGGGTGTTCCTTCGAGGGCATTTTTTACCTTTTGCGCAAAGGCATAAATAGTATCTAAATTTTGACCATAGACTTTAATTCCTACATCTGTACGAATGCCTGTTGAAAGCATATTGATACGATTGATGATAGGCTGCGTCCACCCATTAACGGTGCCGGGTATCTGGAGCTTTTTATTTAACTCATTGATAATATCATTTTTGGTAATTCCTTTTCTCCACTCCTTCCCTGGCTTGAGTAAGATGATGGTTTCAATCATACTTATAGGAGAATTATCTGTGGCAGTATTTGCTCTTCCGGCTTTTCCTAAAACATGTGCTACTTCCGGAATAGTTTTGATGATCTTATCCTGCACCTGCAACAAACGCTTGGCTTCGGAGTTAGAAATATCCGGCATGGTTACGGGCATAAATAAAATGGATCCCTCATCTAAAGGAGGCATAAATTCAGAGCCAAGCCTTGTGAACATAATAATACCGATTACCAATGCCACAAGGTTTAGCGCAATTATAGTTTTCCGCCATCGTAAACAAAATGAAAGAATGGGAGTGTAAATTTTTTCTAAAATTCTTGTTATAGGATTTTTTGATTCCGGTCTGAGTTTTCCTTTTATAAGAAATGAAATTAAAACCGGGGTTAGTGTAATGGCGAGGAAAGCATCTACAATTAAAATAAAAGATTTTGTATAGGCTAAGGGAGAAAACAATTTTCCTTCCATACCGGTTAAAAGAAATACCGGCAGAAAAGCTGCAATAACAATGATTGTAGAAAAGAACACACCCGGGCCAACCTGCCTTGAGGCGCTCTCAATAATTTTCAACCGCTCTTCAGCAGTGAGAATTTCCGGAGTTCTTTTAAATATTTTTTTAACCCAATTCATATTTTAATAAGCCGACATTTTAAAATATATTTTAGCTACCTGTTCGTTTTATTTGTTCATCACAAATATGCCGGTAAGAATTTTCCACCATTACTATTCCATCATCTACAACTACACCGATGGCTAATGCTATTCCTGTTAATGACATTATGTTTGATGACAGGCCAAAAGCCTGCAATAAAATAAAGCCGATAGCAACAGAAATAGGAAGCTGGATAAGAATTACCAACGCACTTCGCCAGTGAAAAAGAAATAGCAATATGACAATTGAAACAGTGATCAATTCTTCTATCAATGTCCCCTTAACGGATTCTACTGCCTCTTGAATTAATGTACTTCTGTCATAAGAAATTTTAAATGAAACACCTTCGGGTAAACCTTTTTGTACTTCTGCCATTTTTGTTTTTACTAATTTAATTACCCTGTCTGCATTTTCTCCATACCGCATTACTACTATGCCACCAACCACTTCACCTGTACCATTTTCATCAAAAATGCCAAGGCGTAAATCGCCTCCCATTTGTACAGAACCAATATCTTTCACTCTCACAGGTATGCCATTATATTGAGCTAACGAAATATTTTCCACGTCCTCAATATTTTTGATATAACCCAATCCCCGGATTACATAGGCCATGTCACTCATCTCAAATTTTCGTCCTCCCATATCATTGTTATTTGCTTTCACCTTATCCATTACATCCATCAGGGAGACATTATAAAATTGAAGCTTTACAGGATCAAGTACGATCTGGTATTGCTTTTCAAAGCCACCAAATGATGCTACCTCTGCAACTCCAGGAACAGTTTGCAAAGCGAATTTTATATACCAATCCTGCAACGCTCTTTGTTCACCCAGATCCATCTTTGGCGCATCCAGATGATACCAGAAAATATGGCCTACACCCGTACCGTCGGGGCCAAGCGAGGGAGTTACACCCTGCGGCAATAACCGTTGTGCATAATTTAATCTTTCAAGAACTCTTGTACGTGCCCAATAGGTATCGACATTATCTTCAAAAATTATGTACACAAAACTCATCCCGAACATGGAGGTGCCTCTCACATTTTTTATGCGTGGAATGCCCTGGAGATTTGAAACCAATGGATAAGTGATCTGGTCTTCCATTAACTGGGGGCTGCGGCCCATCCATTCTGTAAAAACAATTACCTGGTTTTCCGACAGATCGGGTATTGCATCAATAGGATTTTGTTTGATGGAATAAAAACCCCAGGCAAACAGACCTGCTGAAACCAATAATACTACCAGCCGGTTTCTTAAAGCAAATGTTATAAGTGCACGAACCAAAATTTATATTTTTGATTGATGAAAATTAAATCGCTATATACTTTCACAGATCATGGTATTTAAACTAATTGAGAAGACTAATGCAAACCTTTCATCAATTAATCCTTGCCCTTACGAAGCGACCATTAGCCCACAAGGAGAGTTGGGCATAAAGAACAATAATCAAATTAAGAAAACACTATTGAGGACATACAGGGGTAAATTTTGACATCGTATAAATCTAATAATGAAAGGATGGGCTAATGAATATGAAGGAATAGTTACAACATTGAATCCCAAAACAGGATTATTTATAGCAGCGAATTTAAACTGCGCTACACTGTATTGAGTAACAGCAATTTTTTGATCCTTATTTATTTTTAAAAACTTCTGTTTGTTTTCGCAGCAACCCTTTCCTATGGTTTCTTTCATCCCGCAATAAGAGCAATCCTGATCTTTATTTTGAGAAAAAGTACTCGCAACCAATTTGCCCATGCAATAATGTTTACTGATCATTACTCCCGAAGATGTTGTAATGTATAAAAGGGCTAATATGAAAGCTGAAAATTTCTTCATGAAGTATTAGATATAAAGTAAATGTATGTGGTCTTCTCTACTGAATTACTGATATTCATCACATGAACCAATGATAATTATCACTTATAATCTTCTCCACTCACCCTTACCCCTTTTCAAAATTGATTTAAAATTTTGATGAACAATTTTATTTTTTTTATCAATTGGATGTTAGTCTTTTACATCCATACTATCTTTTACATGTAAGGCCCAATCAATAACCAGCTTTTTATTTTCTTCACTGAGGTTTGCATTGGTGTGCATGAAAGTGTAAGATGATATTGGCATTGAACCCTCTTTAATACTTGTTTCAATTGCTCTTAATTTATTAGCTTGTTTTCTCTTTGAATAATTGCTGAATTCACTAAAATTCAGATCTTCTTTCCCATCCTTTATATGCTTTGCCATTATCCATCCAACAGGTTCTATATTCACGTACCAGGGATAGCGGGTATTATTACTATGACAATCGTAGCAAGAATTTTTTAAAACGTTCAATACTGTATCAGGTACATTCACTGCCTTTGTAATGTCTGTTCGCAATACCTGTCCGCTGTTGTTTTTAGCAGGGCGGATAAATTGAATGACAACAAACACGATAAATAAACCCAACAGAATTTTTTTAAAAATTCTCATAGTATTATTTAATTTCTTCTTTTATTGAACCGCATGTGGGCATTTTTTTACCGAGATAGGGATTCTTTATTTCTTTTGTTTCGCTCAGCCACGATGCGCCTTTGTTGTCGTTGTACATTGGGCAAAAATCCTTATATAAAATCTGGGCGGCACCGAACGCTTTTACCATATCATACATGTCTTTACTAAGCATATCAAAATGCTCACGCTGGTGCTCAAGCTTATCTGCATTCTTGCCAATGTGCTCAGCCATTTCTTTTGCATCGTCAGCAAGGTCATCCCAAGTTTTTTTCTTTTCTGCAGTTAATGAATTTTTTTCCATTTTCCCCATTGATGCAACAAAAGCATTGCCTGCGCTTGCGGCATTCCTGCCATTATCATAGGCTAATGCATTTTTCATTTGCAAATATTGACTTACCATTTCCTTCATTGATTCATCAACTTTTGAATCTGTCATTTTTGATGTGCCGACCTCTGCTGCCGGGGGTTTGATAGCCTGGGTTGTATCTTCCTTTTTTATATTTTTTTCTGAGTTGTTGTTGCTTTTACTGTTACAGGCTGCTGCTACGATTGCAATTATGGTAATTGCGATGATTAATTTTTTCATTTCAAAATGTTTTATTGTTTAAATAGACCTACCCTCCCGATTGCTATAAGGATTAATGTTCAATAAAATAATTACAGGCACAAAAAGATAATCTGTACATAAATAATTAAACAATAATCATATCTGGAAACTCCGGATTGCTATGCGAATGTCAGGTATTGGCGGGTGGTAACTTCGGACAAAATATTTAATACCTGTATCTATGTAAGAAGTGTAAAAAACATTGCTGTAATAAAATGCACCAAACAAGATTGTAGAGAAAACAGGGCTAATACCAGCCTTTAAAGAATGAGAAGCTGATTTATCAACCTCATTAAATTTTATCACCTTATCGTTACAACAATTCCCTTTTTCACTTTCTGATTTATGATGGTCATTATGTTGTTCGTCATAATGTTTTGCTGCGTCGTGATGGATATGCTTTTTGCCATTGGCTTGTACGTGAACAGAGGCTTCAGTGGCTTCTTCATTATGGTGATGAGTAGAATTAAATCCCATATCTATACCCACAGCACAAGCGAATCCTACAATAATATTCAATGAGAATACCACGAGAAGAAAAGCTGCTTTTAATTGTATTGATATGTTTTTTCTCATTATTTAAAGAAATAATTAAAGATATCAGATATTATTGTTACAGTTTTACGAAGCGGATTGTTTTAACCATTGAAAAACTATTTGTTACAGTAATAACATAATTCCCTTTTGCAATATTTGTTAAATCAATTGCAGCTTCAGAAACTCCTTTATTAAGTTTTATGGTAAATCTCTTAACAACCATTCCCTGAAAATTTGTTATCACTATTTCTGCCTTGTCTTTAGCAGCAGAAGATATGCTTAAGGCTGTATTAGTTGTTACAAATGATGGAGAAAGAGCATTGATTTCAAAACCTTTTTCATTTCCTGTAACGGCAACAACTTTTGAATGGTAGAACTTACCATCCAAATCTCCAACGCGAATCCGGTAGAAAGTTTTACCGGTGATATTAGGGTCTGTAAAATCAAAAGGTTGTCTGCACCTGAGTTGGTCTGCTTCAAATGTATCAATGGTTGAATAATTTACTCCGTTTGGGGAACGTTGAATTTCAAACTTTGCATATTGGAGGAAGCATACCACTTTCCACATTAATTTTGCATTATTGCCTACAGTGCCAGCTTCCAATGTGCTTAACCTCACGGGTACAGAATCATATTTTGCCGGCTGGGTATATGCAGCAATGCTAAACAAGGTGAGCATAATAAAGCCGGCAACGGATTTCATGATTTTTATCTTTAGAGATTTTTCTAACATAATCCTTAAACCAGGTTAGGTTTATTTATAGACCTTAAAGTGTGCTTTGCAAAGATAGCTTTAAAGAATTCGTTACGATCGAACTCCATTTTAAGATATATAATTAGTATGACTTACTTATGCTCACTTAAGGCCATACCGCATTTGGAACACTTACCAGGCTCGCTGCTGGTTACATCAGCATGCATAGGACAGGAATATATTTTCATTACTTCCATTTTCATTTTTTCTTTAGGAGACAGGTTCAATGCCATTCCACACTTGGGGCACTTGTCAGACTTACTGCCTGTTACTTCAGGATGCATAGGGCAAGTGTAGGCCATTTCTGTTTCTTTTAAATCCATTCCGCACTTGGGACATTTGCCGGATTTGTCCATAGCCACCTCCGGATGCATAGGGCAAGTGTACATTTTCATTACATCCATTTTCATTTGTTCTTTAGTAGATTTTGTCAAATCCATGCCACATTTAGGACACTTACCAAACTCGTCCATCAATACATCCGGGTGCATAGTGCAGGTGTATTTCACTTTTTCTGATTTTTGCTTAGAAATTGTTGCTTTTTTTATTGTTTTGTTTTGTGCAAAAGCAGAAATTGTCAGGATAGTTAAAGCTGCTATCATCAGCATTTTTAAAGATTTCATTTTTTTTAATTTTTATGGTTAAGAGAATAATA
>JBDSAQ010000484.1:0-4261 GCA_039922095.1 Ginsengibacter sp.
ATATTAAAACATTAAAAGAAGCGGGAATATTTATAGATATCCCTGAACCTCATGATACATTAGAACAAAACGCGACAGAAAAATCCTCTGTTATTTATAATCTCATAAAAAGTGATTGCTTTAGCGAGGATACAGGGCTTGAAACAGATGCATTGACTGGCGAGCCGGGTGTAAAAAGTGCCCGTTATGCTGACGATGGAGCTTTTGATAATAATATTGATAAACTATTGTGCAATCTCAAAGGTAAAGAAAACAGGAATGCACAATTTAAAACCATCATATCTTTAATGTTCAGGGGCAAGGAGTATAAATTTGAGGGAGTATGTAAAGGCATTATTATTGCTTGTAGAAGAGGGCAAAACGGTTTTGGCTATGATGCTGTTTTTATGCCTGAGGGATCAGATAAAACATTTGCTGAAATGGACATGAAAGAAAAGAATATCTATAGTCATAGAAGAAAAGCAGTTGAGAAACTATCTGAGTTTTTAGAAAAGCACCTTTAAAATATTAGAAATTATAATTTTAAAATTGAATTTAAAAAGCAACCATACTATAAATGAATACGACTTGATACAGGGAAGTATTAATGGAGACCGCCAGATACAGGAATTATTATATCATCGTTTTTCACCAAAAATGTATGCTGTTTGTCTTAGATATTCCGGAAATGCTGATGATGCCCACGATCTGTTACAGGAAGGCTTTATAAAAGTTTTTAAAAATTTAGTGAAGTTCAGGGGAGATGGTTCTTTTGAAGGCTGGATAAGAAGAATTTTTGTAAATACTTCCATTGAACATTTTCGAAAAAAGGTTAACATGTATGCAGTTACTGAAACACAGGAAGTAACGATAGAAGATAAAGAACTTAATGTATTGGATAATCTGGCTGAAAAAGATATTATCGCTATGATACATCAATTATCACCAGGATATAGAGCAGTGTTTAATTTACATGTTATTGAAGGATATTCTCATAAAGAAATTGCAGATATGCTGGGTATAAATGAAGGAACAAGTAAATCACAATTAGCCAGGGCAAAAGCAGTACTTAGAAAAATGGTAGAAAACAGGCTTAATATTACCAGCAATACAAAAGAGATTTAGATATGAAGAGTCTTAAAGATAAAATGTACAATTACCAGGTTACGCCCCCGTCCGGAAGCTGGCAAACGATTGCAACTGCATTGGACGAAGTAAATAGTAATGTACAACCTATAAAAAAAACTAACAGGATTTTTTATTTAAGTTTAGCAGCGGCAGCGGTTACATTTATTATTTTTAGCGTATTTTGGTTTAACGACTCAGGTAAAAAAACAAACGAATCTGTTGTAAAATCAACAAAAATATATAGGGACTCAGGTAATACTAAAAGTGGAAATTTGAATGGATCAGATAATAAAATAAAAGTTCCGGAGACAAATGGAGATGATAATAATTTAGCCGCAAACAAAAAATCGAAATCCGGGTACGATATTAAAAAATATATTACCATCTCCGGCCCCGGGGGGCAACCTGTAAAAATTTCGGAAAAGGTTGCTTCATTAATTGTCTCTTCAGATGATAAATATCCGCCAAATACTGTATGGAACTCTAAAGTAAATGAATGGAGGGCTATAATGAAAGCAAATAATTTAACCCCTACTACAGCAAATTTTTTAGATATTGTCGAGCTTACAAATGCGCTCAAAATAAACACTCCATGATCTCAGATCATAATATCTACATCAACTATGAGTATTCCATAACTTCCAGCTTTCTTCTGCCTGTATTATCAACATATCATAACCATTTTTTATTGCAGCGCCTTGCTCTTCAGCTTTTTTAAGAAGCAAAGTTTTTGCTGGTTTATAAATAAGATCAAAAACATAATGATCAGGTGTTATAAAATGATATGGTATATCAGGACAATTATTATCCGCAGGCGACATGCCGGAAGGAGTGCAATTTATAATAACAGGATATTGCTTCATAATTACTCGGGTAAGCTGGTCATAATTTATGAGGTTACCGTTTGCAGAATCACTTCTTGAAACCAATAAATATTCTATGTCCAATTTTTTTAAAACGAACTGCACTGCTTTGGAAGCGCCGCCCGTTCCGAGCACTAAAGCTCTTTTGTGATCAGGCTTTATCAAATTAGTAAACGATTTTTCGAAACCAATAACATCTGTATTATATGCAAATAAATTATCTCCTGAAATTATAATGGTGTTTGCTGCCCCAATAATTTTTACGTCATCCGATAAAGAAGTAACATATTGTAATACTTGTTCCTTATACGGTATTGTTACATTTAATCCTTTTAAAAAATTAGCTTTTAATAAAGCAGGAAACTCGTTTATGGAAGTAATAGGAAAGTTTTTATAAATACAATCCATTATGCCTTCACGTTCAAATTTTTGAGTAAAGTATTGCTGAGAGAAAGAGTGAGTGAGTGGATAGCCTATTAATCCATAGAGGTTCATGAAACTGTTTCTTTATCAAGATATAAATGAAAAGAATCTCCCCTTAATCCGAGCCGCATGGCTTCCAGCGGGATAACCTCTGATGGAGCAATATTTCCAAGATTTACATTACATCCTATTAGCTCAAGAAAATATAATTGCTGATCTTTTTGAGGGGCTTCCCAAATGATTTTTTCTTCGGGAATCTGTGTCAATATTTCCTGGACAAGGCCCTCTCTTACCTCACCTGAACCCCTGTAAATGCCGACATTTCCAGACTCCCTGGCTTCTGCTATTACATATGTAGCGCCGGCTTCCAGCTCTGCTTTCATTAATTCAATCCATTTGTAGGGGGGGATGATGTGAGCAGCATCTTTACTGCCTACTTCACTTAATACTGTTCCTACTTTGGTAAGCTTTTCAATATACCCGCATTTTTCTGCATGTGGAATATTAATTGAACCATCGCTGACTTCAATATAATTTATTTTAAAATCTTTGCAGGTATTAATAAAATCATCAAACTGATTCCGGATAAGGAAGGCTTCAAAAAGTGTTCCTCCGAAATAAACAGGAATATCAAAGCCCTGGTAAATTTCTATTTTGTCTCTTAAGTTAGGGGTAACAAATGCAGTTCCAAAACCTAACTTCACAATATCAATGTGCGGATGTGCAGCACTCATGAAATTTTTTGCTTCTTCCACGCTTAGCCCTTTATCCATTACCATGGTGATACCATGCTTTCTGGGTTTAATATTTCTTTCAGGAATTTTTGTAAGAAAAAAGTTCATTATTATTTTTTTGAAGTGGGCAAGAATAAGTGCAAAGCAAAAAACATTTACAAAATCTATAAGTGGATAAAATTAACGGGAAGATTTAGTTCTTTTATATTTAGCTATTACATCAACAACCTGCTGATTTTGTAATAGTGAAGGATTTAATTCAATAAAATGATTTACTAATTTGGAAGATTTCTCCATTGCAAGCTCTAATTGCAATAATCCTTCTTTTGATTTTCCTAAAGCAAATAGCACAACACTTTTAAAAAAAGATAGTATAGGCTTATTATCTGTGTTTTTTTCTGCATTATAAACCTGCTCTAATGCCTCTTCATAAAACCCGGCATTATACAAGCACTTTAAGAGTTCCTTCCAGCCTTTTATATTTTTAGGTCGGGCCTTAATAAAATTAGAAAAGTAAATAACAGCTTCCTTAATTTTTTTTAATTCAACATAACATTGTGCAACAGCTAAATTATATTCAGGTTGAGATCTGTGAATACGCATAGCGCTTTCCAGGTTTTTTACGGCACTTTCCCAATGCTTTTCATTCATGTAAGTACAGGCAATTTTATAATATAAGTGGCTATCATCAGGATTAAGATGAGATGCTTTGCGATAATTAAATCTTGCCTGTGCATAGTTCTTCAACTTGTCGTAAGAGTGGCCTATTGCTTCATATATAACATCTTCAGGCCTTGTTAATTCCAACACTTTCTGCAAAACCTCAATAGCTTCTTTGTATTTCTTAATGCGTAAATAGGCATCTCCTAAATTGCGATAGGCGTAGTCAAACTTTTCATCAATAGCTATTGCATATTGATAAGCATCAATCGCTTTTTCGTAGAGCTTTAAACCCTGGTATGCAGCGCCAAGGTTAAACCAGGCGAGTTCAGTAAAGGGATGGTTATCAATTATTTTTTGATGTAACGTTATTCCTTCTTCATTCCTACCGGTAAAATCTGTCCAGAAACAAATTTTATATAAGGCTTCATCATTGGTTGGATCCTGCTCCAGGATTAATTTCAGGCAATTAAA
>JBDSAQ010000485.1:0-5442 GCA_039922095.1 Ginsengibacter sp.
AGCAGGGTTACATCTGCAACTGCTTCAAAAAAACCTAAGCCTGTATTTGCAGGTGGGATGAAATTAGCAAAGGTGGCACCGACAGGTATTTGTTCCGCCTGGAAGCCTATAATTGACCTGTGTTGTAATTGAGGCCCTCCCAAGTGCAAAAATTTATTTCCTATTGTATCACTTTGCCCAAACCTGGTTAAGGTTGAGAATGGATGTCCTTTACCATCACCAGCATGGCAACTGCCACAGGAATTATTAACAAACAAAGGCCCTAATCCGTTTGCCTGGTTAAATATATCATTATTAAAGGCAGCATCACCTCTCAGAAACCTCCTGTTCTGCTCAGATGTTAAACCTTCTACCGGCCCATCCAGGGTTTCATCATCTTCAGGAAGTTTAGGAAGGATTTTAGAACAGGAAAAAATACCTGCAAAAAAAGATAGTATTAATGCAATAACTATAAAATGATTTCTTCCCATAAAGCTGCAATTTAATTTAATTTGATTATACTAAAAATAAAGTTTTACTAATCAAACATTTTTTACCACATAATATTTATAATTTTATCAAATGGTTCCCCGTAAATTAAGTTTCACTGAAGAAAATTATCTGAAAGCAATATTTATCCTTACTGAAGAAAACCAGGAGTTTAATACCTCAACTAATAAAATAGCAGAAAAAATTAATAACAAGCCTCCCACAGTAACTGATATGTTGCGGAAACTCACTGATAAGAAACTGATAACCTATGAAAAATATAAAAAGGTGCAGCTTACTGCAAAAGGTAAGCAGGTAGCCATTCTTGTTATCCGTAAACACCGGCTTTGGGAAGTATTTTTACATGATAAGCTGCAATTTGCCTGGGACGAAGTGCATGAGGTTGCCGAACAATTAGAACATATTCATTCTGAACAACTGATCCTTCGCCTGGAAAAATTCCTGGGATTTCCGAAGTATGATCCCCATGGTGATCCAATTCCATCTGCCAAGGGAAAATTAGGACAGGTACTGAGAACAACTCTTTCAGAAGTGGGAGAAGGTATAAGCTGTCATGTAGTGGGTGTAAAAGAAAGTTCTACTCCATTTCTTCAATATCTGCAGCAGGTAAGCGTTGGCATTGGAACAAAAATAAAAGTGATTAAAAAAATTGCCTTTGATCAGTCCCTGGTTATAAGCCTGAAAAAAAACGAGCAGTTAACTGTATCTCAAAAATTTTCTGATAATGTATTGGTAGCATCCTAAACTCAAACCCCGGGGCAAGCCCCATTGATGTTGGGATAAGGCTGAAAGCCCTTACTTCATCCTCTTCTTTGGCGTATACATTCCTCCCAATGGTTCTGTATAGGTTAGTCATTACTTACTTTTTTAATTACTTTCAAGATCCTGCTTTTCATTGTTTCCCGTTCAATATCAGGTAAGCGCTTTTGCAATGTTTTTATAAAGGAGGCATTGTTTTTTGTATTCACAACAGGCATTGCATTTTGTGCATACATGGCAATTTGATTTGGAGGACAGGTAGTCATCTGTTCTAATAATAATAGAAATGCTTTGCCTGAATATTTTTTATGCGCTTCTAATTTTATCAGGATGCTTACTAAATTATCTCTTGTTATAACTGAACCCTTATTTGCTGCATCTACCAGCCTGGGAAGCAGTTTAAAAATAGTTTCCGGATTTTCGTTCGTTATGTGATTTAATGCCATCATTCCTCCCCAGGCAAGGCGATTGTTTTTACTGGAAAGTAATTCTGTAAAATCTGTGACGTAATCTTTTATTAATGCAGGTTGCTCCAAACCTATTTCGTACAAAACTTTTATACAATCAGCCTGAATGTTTTTGTTTTTATTTATTAAATTTTCTACTAATTCTTTAACAGCATTTTTGTCTTTGGATTGTACAATTTCCCTCGCTAATTCCTGGTTAGGAATTTCATCCCTGCGATTCAGAGAAGTTGCTAATTGATTTATGATGCTCATAATAATTTATTTTATTATTTACAGTTTCATTTTTTGTATTCTCACTGCATTCAAGATAGCCAACAATGCTACTCCAACATCTGCTATCACTGCTTCCCATAATGTTGCTATTCCTCCTGCACCCAGGATGAGTACAATAACTTTTATAGCCATTGCTAACGTTATATTCTGCCAAACTATGTTTCTTGTGATTCTACCTATTTTTATTGCAGATACAATTTTAGAGGGCTGGTCATTCTGAATTACAACATCTGCAATTTCAATTGTTGCATCACTTCCAAAACCTCCCATTGCAATACCCGCATCCGCTAAAGCCACTACAGGCGCATCATTCACGCCATCACCTGCAAAAGCAATTTTTCTTCCTGCATCTTTTAACTGCTGCACTTTTTCAACTTTGCCTTCCGGCAGCAAATCACCGTAGGCTTTATCAATTCCAATAATTTTTGCGAATTGGTCAACTACACTTTGCTTATCTCCTGATAACATTACAGTTTCAATATGCAGCTTGTGCATTTCTTTAATAGCCTTCACTGCATCTTCTTTAATTTCATCTGCTATGGTAATATGGCCGGCATACATATTATTTACTGCTACTACAACTATGGTATTTGCTTCCTGCTCTAATTCCACCGGATAATCAATCTTAAACTTTTGTAGCAATTTTATGTTTCCTGCCAATACTTCTTTGCCTTCAATATTTCCTTTTAAACCATGCCCCGCAATTTCTTCTACCTCACCCCCTGACACCCGCTCCATCCCGATTGCTATCGGGAGTGAGGGGGAAAAGCTGCCTGCATATTCTGTAACTGCTTTAGCAATTGGATGTGTTGAATTTTGTTCTAATGCTGATGTTAGTTTTATAAGTTCTTCTTTGCTAAGCCTCACCCCCGACCCCTCTCCAAAGGAGAGGGGAGAAAGTACCACCTGTTGAACTTTAAAAACACCTTTGGTCAGGGTTCCTGTTTTATCCATTACAACAGTATTTATCTTCGTCATTACATCAAGAAAATTTCCGCCTTTAAAAAGTATTCCGTTCCTGGATGCCAAACCTATGCCACCGAAATAACCCAACGGAATTGATACAACTAATGCACATGGACAACTGATAACGAGGAACACAAGGGCACGGTAAAACCATGTTGCGAAAACATAATTATCTGTGAAGAAGTAAGGACCTAAACATACTGCCAGTGCCAGGAAAAATACTATTGGTGTATATACTTTTGCAAATCGTGAAATAAATAATTGTGTTTGTGATTTTCTTGCTGTTGCATCCTGAACCATTTCTAAAATGCGGCTTAGCTTACTATCTTTAAATAGCGCATTTACTTTTACTACTGCAACAGTATTAAGATTTATCATGCCTGCATAAACAACTTCGCCTTTATGTTTTGTATCGGGTTTACTTTCACCTGTTAATGCAGCAGTATTAAATGATGCATTTTCAGAAATCAATTCTCCATCTAAAGCAACTTTCTCTCCCGGCTTTATTTGAATACTTTCACCCAATTGTATTTGTGAAGGATTCGCAACCTGTGCTTGACCATTTCTCAACACTGTTACTTTATCGGGCCTTATGTCTAACAATGCTTTTATATTTCTCTTTGCTTTACCAACTGCTGAATCCTGAAACCATTCGCCAATACAATAAAACACCATTACAGCAACGCCTTCACTGTACGAGCCTATATAGAAAGCCCCTATTGTTGCTACACTCATTAAAACGAATTCATTAAATATATCGCCACGCTTTGCTTTTTTAAATGCCAGGTCTAACACTCTCCATCCCGCCAATAACAAAGCAATTGAATGGATACCAAAGTCAGCCCATTTTGTTGGCACATAATCAAATCCAAATTTGAGAACTAACATTATGAGAAGAATAAGCAATGCTAATAATAAATCCCAATGCGATCTCCAGCCTGCACTTTCTTCATTACCATGGTCATGTCCATCATCATGGCTATGCGCATGCCCAGGTTTATGATCAGTAACTTTTTTATGATCACCTGGTTGCAAATCGTCTTCTTGTTTTATATCCTGCCCTTGTTCCATATTACTTAATAAAGAATGTTATTATGCCGGTTGCCACCAATGTAAAACCCGTGATTATACCAGCATTATGTTCTAACGAATGCCAGTTAAGTTTTAATGTTCCGATGTAGGCAAATCTTACTAACAGTACCATACCTGTTGTTGTAATTAATAAATATAGCAGGGCAATAAACCAAACAAGCCATGCTGCCTGTGTACCTGCTAATAAAAAATAAGCTTCAATTTCCATACATGGAGAAAAGAACATGGCTATAATAAGTGCTGTTATAATCGCTGCCTTTGGTTTCTTCTTTTTTATTTCTCCATCAATATGAAAATGCTTATGCCTGTGGTGGCGGTAAATAAAAATTACTCCCAATAAAATAAGAATAACTGGTGCAATTATGTTTGTAAAATGGGTTATGCTATCACCGAGCTCCGCACCCAAAAAACCTAACACTATCCCGATTAGAATAGTGCTTATGCCATGGGCCAAAGCACAGATGAAAGTCACTTTAGTAACCTCGGCGATTGTCCACCCCTCTTTTCTGCCTATAGCAATTACAGGCAACCAATGATTAGGTATAACTGCATGAAGCAAACTGATTATTAAAGCGCCTGAGATGATGCTAAACATTAATCTTATTTATCAATTAAATTTAAAGACTTTAACCTCTATCATTATTAATTTTCCCTGCACACTTCTTACAATAAAGATGTTTTCAAGTTCTTTGCTCATAGTATCCTATTAAAAAATAATCACTCAACTTTCTCTTCCCCTTCCTTTGCAAACTCTACAATATCACCTTTAGTAAAGAGAACAGATTTTAAGATTGTTCGCCAATCCGATTTTTTGCGAAGCAAAAACTCGAGATCCATTCCGAAATGCTTCATCTCCTCCTTCTGAGCATTTTGCATAATGGCTTTCGCTTCTTTATCTTTTTCAACAGATATTCTTTGTTCATACCAGCCTATGGCTTCGGCCTCTTCAGTTAAAGAGGTTATCATACGGGCAAAGGTCCTTACCTCATCTGAGAGTTCAGCTGGTGGTTCGTGATATTGATCAAATGACATAATAAAAGTTTTAATTAGTAATGACTTTTTTAATTTTATAATTCTACGCTTACTAAGCGAAACTAATTATTTAATAACTATATACTGTCTTCGGGTCTTATAGTATCAAATGCGTTTGTCAACCGGTCCTTAATTTGTTATTCTTCTTCACCTGTGTTTGTCATTTTAGCTAACTGTGGCCACTGCCCACTCAGAAGTAAATGTATTGGTAAAAGTGATTTTAAAAAAATAGATGACACAATAGACAAACCCCTGTACGACCGGATGCATGCAAGGCTGCAAACCCACAAAGCCAGGCGCATGAAAAAACTTCGCAGCAGTACAGTGGAACCTGTGCTGGGCACACTGGTAAACTATTTAAACA
>JBDSAQ010000486.1:0-15557 GCA_039922095.1 Ginsengibacter sp.
ATGACGGTGATCTTGACCTACTAGTGGTAAACCAGGAGCCTGTAGTTGATTACCCCGTACCATCAATTACAAGATTATTCAGAAACGATTCTACCCGTGGCAATTGGATAAAAATTTCGCTCAAAGGCATACAGGCAGAAAGCCACGGTATAGGTTCGAAGATTGAAGTAGAAGCTGGCGGAAAAAAAATGATTCGTGAAATAGATGGAGGCTGCTCCAGTCACATTTCTCAAAATTCTGTGATAGCTCATTTTGGGTTAGGGAATGCCCCGAAGATAGACAGGATTACAGTTTACTGGACGGGAGGAAACAAGCAAACCCTAACGGGTGTTGCTATCAACCAACTTATAACAATAACAGAAATCCCTAAAAAAAAATCAAATTATTTTTCTATTTATCTGCTGATAATTTTAGGTTTTATCATCTTCGTTTTTTTCCTTTTTAGAAAGAAAAGATTGTAAATCTTTAATCACAATGAATAAATACGCTTGTTCATTATAACAAAAGTGTTTTACAAAAAAAGCCGCATCATTATTTGAGACGGCTTTAAAAAGGCTTTGATAAACTTTGCTATTTATTACTCAACGCTAAGTTTAGTTATAGTTATTAGGAACGATGTCGATGATAACTGTTCTGTTATAAAAGTGTTCTTCTATAAAATTATTTTCAAAAGGAGACATATTAGTATCCTCACCAAATCCGTATGTTTCAAATTTTACACCGTTCTTTCCTGCCTTTGATAAAGCACTTCAATAATTTGCTGGGCGCCATTTGCTATTGTTCCGTCTTTTACAGATGCACAAAGTGAAGTGCATCTAAACAAAATAAATCCCTTGGTAAAAAACACCTTTATAGTCTACCGGAACAGCACCATTGTCGATAAGTTCATTGACCTTAAAACAACAGCCGAAAACTTTAAAATAATGTCAACTACATTGAACAAAAGAGGAAGTGCATATTTTATTTATAAAACTGAAATTTGAAT
Organism: Ginsengibacter sp.; assembly: GCA_039922095.1. Classification (GTDB taxonomy): domain Bacteria; phylum Bacteroidota; class Bacteroidia; order Chitinophagales; family Chitinophagaceae; genus Ginsengibacter. Next base: position 986 of record JBDSAQ010000486.1, read on the forward strand.
TACAAATGTCCAGGCTCCATTTCAGAGAATCCAGCAAATCAGCTTTCTTAATATTTCTCGTAATAATCCTGAAAGTTGCGCCAGCAAAAGATTCGAACGACTGTTAAAAAACTATTTAATTTTTTGAAACTTCCGTATTGTCCCATCGATGAACGTCACATAATATATTCCGTTTGCAAGCCTGCTGATATTAATTGACTGCCTGTTGCTTTGTAGCAATTGTTTTAAAACGATCCTGCCGCTGTTGTCTGTTATTGTTAGAGAGGTATTTTTATATTGTTCATTTGCGGTTTGTATAGTAATGCTTTCCGATGCAGGAACAGGGTACAGGCTTACAGTGCTTTTTGGCGATAGCTGCAACCTAACAACATTGCTGTAAGTAAAGCTGCCATCCTGGTCAATGATTTTAAGCCTGTAAAAACCTACACCTGTAAAAGCCTGCCTGTCGGTGAACTGATAAGTAAATTCATTGAGTGTATTGGCATCTACAACACCAACAGTTGTATAATGGATTCCATCAAGTTTTCTTTCAATTTCATAACGGGTAATATTTAATTGCCCTGCCACTTTCCATTGCAATGAAGCATTGCTTTGTGCATTTACAACAGCGCTAAAGTTTGTTAAACGCACTGGTAAAGCACCGCTGATAAGAAGTGATTTTATATAACTGCCTCCGCCATTGTAAGCTATCAATAGCCTGCTCCCATCTTTCGTTAAAATTAAAGACACATCAGCTGCCTCTCCTGCCGACACCTCATCAGCTGCATTTACCCATGCGGTGCCATTAAATTTCATTACCACAGCTTTTTTACCAAAGGTTAAGGTTGTGTTGCTGATATCCGGGTCGCCATAAGCGATGTATGGTGAACCATCCGGCGCAACTATCATCTTCAATAGATCTGCATCTACGTTACCTGTAAAGCGTTCTGTTCCTACAGTTACCCATGCTATACCATCGAATTTTTTTACGGTGGTTTTGTAGATCCTGCTCCAATCAGAATAAGCTATGTATGGAGTACCATCCGGAGCGATAGCAATATCTGTATAATCAGCAACGCTGTCAGAAACACCGGCAGCGCCAACAAATTGCCATAAGCCGTTCTCAAATTTTTTTACCGAAGCTTTTTTACGATTGGCTTCATCTGCATATACCACATAAGGTACACCAGATGGCGAGAGTACAAGGCTGGTGGAACCTGCAGTCATATAAGATGCCTGGTTAAAATCATTGTCACCAACAGGTTCTCACTGTTGGGCATTCACTAAAGTGCATATATAAAAGAATGCAATTATGGAAAGATAGATCTGTTTCATAGCTAAAAATTTTTGGTGGTAGAATGCCGCACAAAATTGGCAGGCAAAGCAACAAACTACAATAGCGAAAACGGGTGAATTATCTTGTTAGGAGTTTATTTTTGTTGCATCTCAAAACCAACTGCTTTGCTGGTGGTAACCTTCTTTGGCATTATACGAATGCATAATTGCTTCTCTTATTTTGAACACACCTGTTTGCTATAATTATATAGATCATGTAAATTAGTAGATGCTTAAAAAATCCTGCTTTGTATTCCTGCTTTTTTTACTCCTGCAAAATTCTGCCATAGCACAACCTGCTAATTTGGATTCAATGCTAAAGGTGTTGCCTGCAGCAGCCGATACCAACAAAGTAAATCTATACATGAATATTTGTGTCACTATGCGTTTTACCGATCCGGAAGGGGCGATTGAATATGGGAAGAATGCATCCTGCTTTCTCAAAAACCGGGTTTCGACAAAGGCACCGTACCAGAACATGCCGAAGAGATTCAATCAGAACAAACAAGCCGGCAAATTTTTTGATAGTCTTGGCTTCCCCATTTTATTATCCCTGTTTCAACTCCTCCATTTCGGCAATTGTCCCTTCTAGTTTGTCCAATACACGTCCATACATCAAACGGACATCCCATCTGTAAATTCTATCTGAAAAATAGAACATCAGCAGGGTTGCCACTCCCGCGATGATTAGTGCAAATAATGGAAAATTTCCAATAAATATTAAGTCCGGGAATTTGCGACGGATTTCAGAGATTGGTTTTTCGCTTTTATTCCATGCCGATCCTATTGTACTCATTGCAATTAGAAAACAAAGTGTGTAATAAAAACGTGCTATTTTTTCACTTCTCGAGAAGACATCTTTAAGCCATCGATCGAAGGACTTTAGATAGTCAAGACTGGTTGCTCCCTGATCCAATGTTTTAAGGCTATTCATTTGCAATTTGCCGTACCATACCGTAAGAAGAGTCAATACAGAGAAGGCAACGCCATACCAAATGGCATCCTGGAAATAATACATAACAGGTATAACAATTGCCAGGATAAAAACAATAATTAAGTTGACCCTGAACATCCTTTTCACTTTGTCAACCACGTGCTTTGATTTTTGGTTGTACAAGTCATTAATTTTTGGAGCCACTAAGCTCTTTTCATTCAGAAAGCCTTCTTTCCAAATTGATTCAATTGAATTTTTCATCGAGTATTTTTTTTAAACGTTCTTTAATTCTGTTTACGCGTACACCTATGTTGTTCGCATTAGTACCAAGGATATCGGCAATTTCCTGATAAGATTTTTCTTCCAGATACAGGATGATCAATGCCCGATCGACTTCTGATAAGTGCCTGATGGCAAAATACAATTGGTTCAGAGACTCGTCTTCAAAGGCCCTGTTTTCAGTTATTATTACATCAGGTAAAACGTCCGAAGTGAAATACGTTTGTCCATTACTTTTCCTTTTTTTGAGTAGCGTAAGGCACACGTTTAGAGTAATACGATAAACCCATGTTGACCATTTGCATTGCTCACGGAAATTATCATTGCTTCTCCAAATTTGTAGACAAACCTCCTGGTAGTAGTCCTCAAAATCTTCCTGGGAATTGGTATATGCCCTGCAGATCTTGATGATGATTGCCGCAAAGGGTAAGATTGCTGCCTGGTAAAAATCTTTACTCATTTTGTTTGTTTTAGCATATTAAATACCCAACCTGGTATCCCTGCACGCTAAGTATTCCGTTCCATTTTCCAGTGATGTCCTGGGCTTGCGTTAGGCCAGGAATCAGCATGATAAGTAAGATTAATTTCTTCATAATTCTGTTTCTTTAGCTTATTTAGTGGCTAAATCTAAAGAACATTACACCTCCCTGAATTTTTTTAGTAAGTGGGGACTTTCTATCAACCCTTCATTGTCCGGGTCTTGTTTGGTCTTCTTTTGCTCTTGTTCGGTAGATCGTAGTGCTACTTAGAACAACCACTTTCCTGAGATGCGAAGAAAATCCAAACCAAATATTTGTTTGAAGCTTATGTGAGCCTATAGATAAATCTAACCTTAAAATACAATTTTAAAGAGTTACTTATATTTCTTTTACAATAGCGATGAAGTACATCTTTATGATCAGTGTTATACTTATGCAACCTGTTTTTTATGCTGTTCTGTTTCCATCATCATAAATGGTGATGATTGCCTGTATGCTGTCTTTTAATAGTCCCGAAGCTTCGCCAAAAAAACTGTCTTTACTTTTTTTGGAAGCTTTATTATCTGTCGACTTTTTTACGGCAGCCCTTACAATATCCAGGTCGTTAAAGAAGGGAGGGATACTTTTTTCGTAAAAAGAATTTATTGCTTCAATGTTTAGTAAAATAGTTTCGTATTCGTCTATGATGCTCTTGATATCCGTTACATTTTCCAGGGTGTGTCTTCTTGGTACCCTGTTGAATAATGCCGTTAATGCTGTAGCTGTTGTATCCATGTACAAAAATTTATATGCCGCAAACAAATGTACGGTTAACATTGATGCTGTGGGATTAACCCACTGGCGTCATTGTCTACCGTAGGTTAATCCACAGTTGTGATAATAATACTTCGCACCACCGAAGTTTTTTTATTTACAAAAGATAAGGGGAGGAACCTTGCGCAATATGGGTCATGAAAGTTGTTTAAGGACACTATCATACAATTTTTTTTAGAGGTTCTGCTTGAACTATAAAATATTCTCTAAATTGTGAAAAAAACTATGCCACTTGATGCCGCCTACGGTTGGAGAATTGTGATTGACACTTTTGTTTTAAGCTCCTTCGACTATTTCGCTAACCCTCCCGGTGATCAGACATTGACATTAAAATTCAAGAGCATAACCGATACAACTCTCGTGACGATATTCATTAGGTTGATACCCTCTACAACAACCGACACAAAGTCCCCTATTGATCCGGGCAATGGTCAGGCACTAATGCTTCTAACGCAACCAACATTTAGCAATTTTCTTATTGCCTTATCTAATTGTAAACAATGCCAATGTGTTGTGTATGCTGGTAATTCCTATGATTTTAAATTTGAATTCAAGTCTAAATCCTGATTATAGGACCTCTCATAGCGCTGAGGTTTTTGAATGTATTTAACAACTTAGAACTACTGGACACCAGCCAGGAAAGGGGAAATTAGGTTACCAAACAAATGAATTTCTAAAAAGCATATTATATGGGATGCTATACAGTGATCCTCTATGTTGGCAAGTGTCCGCTTGTGCCTCACCTTAAGTAAAGCCGAAGCATGGTAATCAATCATTTTTGTTCTTTTAAAACAATAAACTGTCAATGATGATTTGCTTGTATGCGTCATCTTTTAACAACTGCTTCCAGTTTAAAATGGTTGAAGTAAAAATTGAATATGGTGCTCAAATTTATAGAAGGCATAAATGAAAATACAAAACTTGGGATGACTATGCTGTTGCCTGGCTTCAGTTGTTGGTCACAAAGTCCAAAGCCGTATCCTGCTCTGCTTTTTTCCTTATGCTGTGCATAAAGACACCGCTTAGGAAGAAGTTGCCTAAATTTATCCTGAACAAATCCAAAAGATTTTATGCATTCCATTTTACCATTTTTGCTGGCAATGGTTGTTGCCATTGTTCTTATAGAAATGCTGGCCACAAAATTAAAAGTCGCTTACCCTGTTTTGCTGGTTGTAGCAGGGTTGTTAATCAGCTTTATTCCTGGTTTACCCGGGGTGCGTATCAATCCTGATCTCATCTTCTTTATATTTCTTCCACCGCTTCTTTTTGAAGCATCATGGTCGGTTTCATTTAAAGAAATGAAACGATGGTGGCGCATTATCGGCAGCTTTGCCTTCCTGGTGGTATTCTTCACCGCCTTTACAGTAGCGATCCTGGCTAATTATTTCATCCCGGGTTTTACGCTGGCCCTGGGTTTTCTGTTGGGCGGCATTGTTTCTCCGCCTGATGCAGTAAGCACAGGAGCCCTTACAAAATTTGTATCTATACCAAGAACTACAAAAGCAATACTGGAAGGTGAGAGTTTGTTGAATGATGCCTCATCATTGATTATTTTCCGGTTTGCGCTGGTTGCCGTTGGAACAGGTCAATTCATTTGGCAGCAGGCAGCATTGAGTTTTATGTGGATGGTGGCCGGCGGTGCAGGTATTGGCTTGTTACTGGCATGGTTGTTTGTGCAAGCCCATAAGCGCTTACCTACAGACGCCCCGTCAGACGTTATATTTACTTTAATAGAACCATACATTTTATATTGGGTGGCAGAAAAATTTCATAGCTCCGGTGTGCTGGCAGTGGTGTGCGGCGGGCTTTATATGTCAACACACCGTTTGTTATTTTTAAACAGTACCAGCCGTGTAAAAGGATTTAGTGTTTGGGAAAGCTTTGTTTTTATACTCAATGGCCTGGTGTTTTTTATTATCGGCCTCGGACTTCCTGCAATTGTAAACGGCTTAAAGGCTAACGGCATACCGTTAGGCACCGCTATCTGGGATGGTGTATTGGTGACCTTAATTTTGATTGTTGTAAGAATCATCAGTTCTTATATTGCCCTGGTATCAACCATGATATTCAGGCCTAGTGTAACCCCCCGGTTTACTGACAGGCGAAGGCTCTGGTTATTGCCTTTATTACTTGGCTGGACGGGTATGCGTGGCGTAGTATCGCTGGCGGCAGCATTGTCCATACCTGTTGCACTTAGTAATGGCTCCGCATTTCCGCAACGTAACCTTATTCTTTTTATCACCTTTATGGTTATACTGCTTACATTATTATTGCAGGGATTAACGTTACCTTATTTCATTAAAAGGAGCCGGCTGTTTGACATAACAAACGAACCGCCTGAGGCGGAAGCTCTGGTAAAATTGCAACAAGGCCTGCGCCACAATAACTATCTTTTTTTAAAAGATAAATACGAACACGAACTGAACGGGGATGAGGGGCTGCAAAAAATGTTGCAGCATATGGAAGAAAAAAAGAACAGCGGCAGCGACGGCTGGATGAATGGCAAGATGAAAATAATTTACCTGCAAATGCTGGAAAGCCAGCGCCAATACCTGGTAGAGCAAAATAAAGACATACACATTGATGAAGAAATCATACGCTTGCAATTGTACCAGATAGATTTGGAAGAGGAGAAGTTGAAGATAATGTAGTCTATAAAGAACTTTTACCTTTTGCTTGTTGGCCGTTTGTTAGAGACCAGTCTGCGGCTCTTGAAGGTTAAGTAAATCGTTTCATGAAAAGGGAACACCTACCTAGGGTTAGGAGACGTAACAACGACTCGGCTGGAGAACACCCAAGGCGGAAGTTGGAGATTATTCAAGGCAGGTAAGCTAAGCTTTAAGCCAGCCCGGCATATTTTCACCTGAGTAAAAAAATTTTAATTTTGTTTTCTAAATTTTATTTTATGGAACAGCAATTAAATGAAATACGGGAACAACAAAAAGAAACATGGAATAAATTTTCTCCCGGGTGGAAAAAATGGGATGACTTTACCATGAATTTTCTAAAGCCAATGGGAGATGCCATCATTGATGCTTTGGAAATAAAAGAAAATGATACAGTGCTTGATGTGGCAAGTGGTACCGGCGAGCCGGGACTCACCATAGCATCAATGGCTGCAAAGGGAAAAGTAACTGCTATTGATATTGCAGATCAAATGCTTTCCATTGCCCGGGAGAATGCGGCTGATAAAGGAATTGAAAACTTTGAAACCCAAGCATGTGATGTATGTGAACTACCTTTTAGTGAAAATACTTTTGATAAAATAAGCTGCCGTATGGGTTTTATGTTTTTCCCCGATATGCAATTAGCCTCGGATGAAATGTATAGGGTTTTAAAAGCCGGGGGAAAAATGGCAACATCAGTTTGGGCCGGGCCAGAAAAAAATATCTGGATTACCACTATCATCGGCATTATTAATAAGAATATGCAACTAACTCCGCCACCGGCTGGTGCACCGGGAATGTTTCGATGTGCTACGCCAGGGTTTATGAAAACTATGATGGAAAAATCAGGATTTAAAAATATACAGGAGAAGGAAATTAATGGGAAAGTTGCGTATGATAATTTTGAACATTTCTGGCAGATGATGAATGAGGTGGCAGCCCCGGTAGTGGGTGCCTTAAGCAAAGCCGACGAAGCCATGAAGCAAAAAATAAAAAGCGAAGTGCAGCAGCTTTCTGATAAATATAAAACTGGTAAGGGTATTGAGCTAGATTACAGTTCCCTGGTATTAAGTGGAAGTAAATAGTTTACAAAAAACGACTTGTTTTTACTTACTACCCCGGATATGTAATTAATCAACTCTTATTATTGGAACAAGAGCAAATCCATTGCAAAATGTTATGAGAGATTTTTAAAAACATATCTCCGAAACTTTACATAAAGATTGAGGCTAATAATACAGAAAGCAGGAAAGAATGAATGCTATGGATGATGGAAAGAGCAGCAAAGAGAAATAGCATACAGCGAAGTTTCATTATGGCAACCTGAAAGTTATCTGGTACAGTTGATTAATAATAAGATGGCCCATCAAAAACTGGAAGGTGGTATCAATAAGTGGAGATGCGGCAACGCAGAGGCTTGCGTTATTTGAATAGTTTACCATAAGAGATGCTTTATAGATGTTTTTCTCCGTCTTCCGGTTTAAAATGATAGTGACGAATTACAGCGTACATGGTATATCATTTTAGAGTGAATAATAATTAACTAAATGTAGATACAATATCAGGTTGTAACAATTTAATTGTAAGCAGATTTTTCATGTAATAAAAACTTTTCTTACACAAAGCCCGGACATAGTTTGTAACGTATTCGTTTTTTGAAACTTCAATTTAGTTCGGTCATTTAGCTTTATTAAAAAGCACCCCGAAATCCTGGTTTCGGGCCTGCCTGCTCATTTTCGTAATGGAAGTTTTTTCCAATAAGTTAATTGTCGCCAGATCCATTCTGCCGGACCAAATTGAAAACGTTCCATCCAGGATCTGCTGATAAATATTTGAATTGTAAAGATGACAACAGCCATTGGTAATACCCATTGCATGTGCATTTTCCCTAGCATACTCAATCCAAAACCATAAAAGAAAAAGATGTAAATAATTGTTTGCGATACATAGTTAGTTAGTGACATCATGCCAACAGCAGCAAGTGCCTTATATATTTTTAGGTTATTGTTTCGATAATAGATCTGCACAAGTGAGGTGCAATACACCAATGAAAGGCTTAGTATGCCTGTGTTTGAAAGTTCATAATCAATAAGCGTCAGCATCTTGCCTTCATAGGTAACACCAATAATTTCGATGATCACTTTCTTAACAAGATAAAGTATGGATATTACCAATGCAATCCTGAAAACTTGTTTGATGAATGCAATTGATGCTGAAAGATTCTGAAGATAGCCAGACTTATAAATATAATAACCAATTAAAAACTTACCCAATGCTTCGGCTACATCCCGAAGCTGCGACCAGCGTTCAACAAAGAAATACATTGTTACGGTATAGTTTGATTTTGCAATATTGAACAGGTTTCCGGAACGGATTCCAGTTACATAATCATTCAGTAATGCATTTAACTTTTCACCGGGTGGTGGCAGCAGAAATATTTTTAAGCCTTGTATAATTGGTGTTACTATGAATAAGAAAAACAACCCCCAAAAAAGTATTTTTTTTGTCTTTACATTTTTGAAGAGCAACATCAGCAAACCAGCCATTGCATAAACATTCAATATTTCGCCCCACCAAATTGCAAGATGCAGTAAAGCAAAAAGCAATAGTATAATCATTCTTCTTATAAAAAAGCGGTTTGTATTCATACCTTTCTTTGCAACCCTTTCAATCAATACGCCAAAACCATAGCCAAATAAAATAGAAAATATCATGATAAATTTTCCATCAATAAACAGGCTAACGAAATATTCAGTTATTTTATCGGGGACGGTATTGGTTAATAATGCAACCTGGTAATCCGGTAGAGCAAAATTGATAAACCCTGCCAGGTTTGCAATCAGTACGCCCAATAAAGCAAAACCACGAATGATATCTACAATTACTGTTCTGTTGTTTTGTAAGATTGGTTGCGCAGTATTCATTGGTTTTAATTACAGCATATTTATTTTGTTACAGCACTTCCCTGTGATGATACAGCTTTCCAATCACCGTTTCGTTTTATCCATACATCATAAAATCTTGTTCGCTTTTCTGTAGGTTTACCTTTCTCTTTTTTATAAGTATGAACAATGAAAGTAATAATCGCGGTATTATTATGCAGGTTTACGATTTCATCTTCGAGCCTTAGTGAATCTAAAAAGATGCTATCCTTTCGCATGGCGCTTATATTGTTATACATACCTTTTAGCTCCTGTTGTTTATCAGAGATATGATCTGCTGAAATGCCTATGAATGTTGAATCGAGCAATGTAGAAAGATAAGCCGTGTCTAATGCAAATTCTGCTATCAGCCATTTGCGTTCCAGGGAAAGCAGCTGGGCTTTTGTTTTGCTTATAGAAGATTTCTGTATTTCGCTTTGTGAAAAGGCAGCGCTGAAAATGCATATCAGCAATGACAGCAGAGAATATTTCATACAATGTATTTTATGACTGCTTATTTTATTTCGGTATCTGCATGCTCCAGCAATGAAGCCCGCCGCCATTGTGATTGGTCTCAGTTGTATTTATTTGATAGATGTTTTTACCAGGGAAATATTGTTGCAATATTTGTTTTGCTTTTTCATCTTTTTCTTTTGAAGCCATTGGTTGTCCTTCTGCCCAGTATTTGGCTTCAAAAACAGTTTTATTTGTAATCAAAAAATTCAGGTAGCTACTTGAAGGAACAAAGTGTACCGTGTCGCCAATTGAAAAGTTTTTTTGTTCCCTGAGTATTCTGCGTGAAAGAAATTTTATCTCGTGATTGATGCTTGTTGTATCCAATGCGAAAGTCATGTAATTATTATCGGGTACCGGCATTTTAACAATAGTGAATAGCTTACCATCCTGGTCTGTGGCATTTTTTAGAATTTCATAATTTACTTTCATTCGTTTTAGGTTGATCTTTTTAACAGGATCATTTTCTGCCTCAGCTGAATCAGGATATGAGATTAAAATAGTGCTGTCATTTACAAAACGGCAGAACTCATCAATGTGCCCGTCAACACCAATACCAAAATAATTTCCGGCAATCAGTGTTCCCCAGCCGAAGGGGTCTTCAGCTGCACCTTCTTTTAACCATATTATCTTTTTGGCATTTAAAACTTTTCTCAATTCTGTTTCCTGTTGTTCTTTAGTCATGTTGGGGTTTCGTTGCATGTTCACAGATTCTACCTGTAGAATTGTTCCTTTACCATTTGTTTCGATAGCTCCGCCTTCATTTACCATTTCTGACGAAACCATCGCATAAGGAAAAGCAGCGGTATGTGCTTTCGTATACACTTCTCTATTCTTTTTTTCTTCTTCGATGTGTTTTTTAAACTCTTCTTCAAAATACCAGCCGTAAGCATTCCAGGCAAAATTCGCCAGGCGCTTTTCTCCATTTTTGTTTTTCATAAATAACAACCCATCACGTTCTGCAAAAACATTCACATTTTGTGAAGTTGATAAGAATTGAATGCTATCTAAAGTAGCGCCAGCGTCTGAACATTTCTTTTTATACACTTCTACCAACGTATCAACTGCAATGCAATACACTTTTGTTTCTTTGCTTAGCTGCGTTGCCATTTCCATGGTAGCATCATCATCAAGCCCGTTTACAATAACTCCTGTTTGGTTTTCCCACTCTGCAGGAAGATAAAACTCTGTTTTACTTTTTTGGTTGCAGGCATTTAAAAGTGTAATGAAAAGCAAAGCCAGTAATTGGTTATATATTTTCATGTTCTATTATTCAGTTATAATAAAAGAGGTAATTATATCTTTACATAATCATGGTTTACAAAGCGATCTTGTTTTTGTGTTACTGTAGTTGCATTGCCTGTAATATGAACAATGAACTTACGTTAAAGTATATGTGTCATAATTTATTTTTTAATATCGATAATCTTTTCCAGTATGTTAATTGCCTCCATATCCATTCCATTGGCCCATAGTTAAAATATTTAAACCACCAGTTGCTGTAAGCAACCTGCAAAGCATAAACACACAAGCCGATCGGAATAAAATAGGCTGGCCCAATATTTCCACCCAGGTTAAAACCAACGCCATAATAAATAGTGATGCCAAGAATAGTTTGCATAAGGTAATTGGTTAATGCCATTCTGCCCATGGGCGCAAGAAACCGCAAGCGGCTGTTACCTTTTTTCTTTATCAAGTGCAAACAAACAACAGACACATAAGCCAAACTCAAAGGCACTACACTTATTGCATAGAAGAATGTATGCGCCAATCCCATTGCATTTGGAATTCCTTTTCCTAAAAATTCAAAACCCGTACAGGCAATTGCGGCAGGTATACCAATTATAAAACCCCAACGGCGTAATTTTTTAAATAAGGAGATATAATTTTCAAGATTGGCATAAATCATTTTTCTGCCTGCATAAAATCCAAGCAGGAACATGCCAAGTACTTTTGGTATACGGTTGCTATCTAGGATATAAGAATAGCGGTATAAAAAACCTGATGCCTGCCAGTTGCGCCAATGCTGCCATGTATCGTTTTTGCTGTACAGGTATTGATTAAAACTATCATCCAATGGAAGGCCGGTTCGTTTATCAATTACCTTTGCCATGTCTTCTAAAAAATTGCCGTTTTTGTAATGAAACAGTACGCTGATTACATCAAATAATATCGGTGAAGCTATAAGTACCACCACCCAGGTCAGCAATGTTTTATCAGAACATTTTCTGAACAAAGGCAACAACATTCCTATGAGCGCATAAAGAACCAGTATATCACCTTCCCAAAGTAAAAGCAAATGACCTGCTCCAATGATTAATAAAATAAACAGGCGGCGATAAAATATTTTTAAAGGATTGATTCCTTTTTGTTCATTGCGGGTTAAGATGATGGAGAAACCTATGCCAAACAGCAATGAAAACAAACTGTAAAATTTTCCATTGATAAAACTTATTTCGCTAAAGCCGAGGATGGCATCTCCGTACCAGGTGGGTAATGCTTCCCTTTGCGGTTGCGTAAGAAAACCCCAGCCGGTAAAGCCAAACAAATTATCCAGCATAACGCCGAGTAAGGCAAAGCCACGGAGAATATCTAAAATACCCGCTCTTTCGTTTTGTAGAATGGGTGATGATGTTTGAGACATATTTATTGTTGTTTACTTAAATCATACAAATATGCTGCTGCTTCTAAATCTTCTTTGCCCTCGTGAGGGTCGGGTATTTTATAAATTTCCCTTCCAATAACATTGCTCAAATAAGATTTAATGCTGTCAGGAAATGTTTGTTTTTCCGTCCATTGAGAATAGATAAACCAAACCCTTTTATTCCCTTTCAATGAATCCAACTGGCGGAGGTGGGGTTCGATTGTGTTGTAATTGCCACCAACACGATACTCTGTAATGCCTTCCTTGGCACCATAAAAATTTAGTGCATGTCGTGTTTTAAAATAAACAAATAATATATCACCGGGTTGCCACTGTTTTTTTAACTCATGCAAAACAAGCTGGGCAGGTTGCCCATTAAATGGCGGTCTTTCTGACGGAATAAATATAGTTAAGAGCAGTATAGGTAAAGCAAGGGTTAGACTTAAGGCAGTTGTGACAGCAGATGGAAATAACCGGGGTATCCATTGTTGTAAAGCCTGTATACCGGCGATGCCGCTAAACACTAAGGGCCAGGTGGCGTATACTGCTACTCTTGAATCAAAGGGCAATACCCCGAAAATGGAAAGCAACAAAGCTGTGATTAAAGGGGTAAATAAAATAAGAATAAGAGATTTGTATTTTTTACCGAGATAAATAATTCCGGGCACAGACAAAATAAGCAATACCAGCGAAATGAATTTAATGGATGGGTAAACATCCTGCATCCAGAATGTAAGAAAAAAATTAAGTTCTTTTTTCAATTCTGATAAAATACAGGTCAATCCTTCGCCAATATTGTTAAGTGGAACAAATCCCCTTGACCAGTAGTTGCTCATGGCACCCTGCACAGTAGTGCTGATAATAAACTTTGCATAGAAGGCTAAAAGCAAACAAGCAATCCCCCAGACAAAAGCAATTAAATAAAAAGATTGCTTTGATAAATTAATTTGTTTTTTAAACAAACTCCTAAAAACGATGGCAAGAGCCAATGGAGCAATAATGACGGCGGGCAGAGAACAAAGTATCAATATAAAACCACCAATGGCAGACCAGACAATAAATAGCGATACTGTTGTATCACCGGAATATTGCTTGGCTTCGCCGCCATAAAACCATAAGGAAACACTACCGGCACATAATGTAAATACGCTCAATAATGTGATGCCTTTAAAAAATTGTTTGCTGATATTTAAAAACAACAACAATGAAATTATAGAAAAAACTAAAGGAAAGAAACGATAAGCATGGCCATTAACACCTATGATAATTGTAGAAATTTTTTCTAACAATAAAAACCCAACCGGGGCAACCTGGTTATAGTCTAGTGTTTGAGTTACTAACTGATAAAAACTTTTATCCCTTATATTCAAAGCACAAGTCAATTCGTCAAACCACATGGAAGTACTAAAAAAGGAATGGATTAAATGTAAAATTGTTGCTGTTAATAATATTAAAAACAGCCAGAAGTTAATATTCCTGTATTTAATAAACCTTCTCATATCATTGCTTCTGCAACATTTTTGATTTGTTCTCTATTGCTTTAAATACCCGTAAATAATTTTCGCTCGTTACTTTTTTCAATTCTGTTTCTGTCCAGCCCCGTCTTGCCAGTTCAGTTAACAATACAGGAAAACAAGACACATCTTCAAGCCCGGGAATCGGATAATCCATCCCATCATAATCACCACTGATACCGATGTAGTTAATACCAATTAGTTTTTTTACATAATCAAAATGATCGGCAACATCAGCAACAGTAACCGCCGGCATCGGATAATCTTTTTCCCATTGTTTCATTACTTCCTTCAGCTTTGTTTTATCACCGGGAAATTTTTCCTTGATGGAATAATAAACAGAATCACCTGCTTCCGCCCATTTGCCAAATGCAGTGGTTGTGTGTTCTGCCACCATGTCAATCATAATTAATCCGCCATTTTTTTTAAGGCGTAATAATATTTCATCAGGTACATTTCGGTTTACATCACATAAGGCTCTTGCATTAGAATGAC
>JBDSAQ010000487.1:0-9638 GCA_039922095.1 Ginsengibacter sp.
AATAGAGTTAATGGAAACTGACGCTTCAAATATAACTGTAAGAACCTCTTATAATATTTCCGGGATAAGTTTTTCTCCAAAGGAGATAGCAACTGAAATTAAACAGAGACTCAATGAGTTTGAAATATCTTATAAGCCTGATTACAGGCAGGCCATTGCAGATAGCTGGCCACAAAGTATAGATGATTCAGTTGCCAAAAAAGATTGGGGATGGAAGCCAGAATATGATCTTAATAAACTGGCTTCAGATATGTTATCAAATCTAAATTCTCCTAAACTGCTTTAACTGCCACTTTAAAGATTTATAAGTAAGTTTACAGCCAATGAATTTATTCACCATTGCAGTTGTATTATGTCCCGTGCATTCAATTTCTTCACACATCCTTAAGCAATTCAATCTTTTTACTATTAAACAATGCACTTTGCGGATATAGCTCCAGTGCGTGCCGATAAGTTTCAAGTGCCAGCTCTGGTTTACCACTGGCTTCATAGGCGAGGCCGAGATTCTCAAACAATACCTCTTCATTCTTGCCAAACCTGATGGCTAATTTATAATGTTCAATTGCCTGTTCGTAATTATGATTAATATAATAAAAAATACCTATAGCATTATGATACGTATAATTTTCCGGTTCAATTTCTATTGCTTTTCTGTAAGCTTCATCGGCTTCAATTATTTTACCTGCCCTATCATAAGCCAGCGCTATGTTTTCGTAAAGAATGGATTCAGCATCGCTTAACTCAATTGCTTTCTTATAATTTTCAATAGCTTTTTCATGCTCTCCTAAATCATAATAAGCAATGCCTAATGAGTTGTAACTATTTTTACCCGGGCTTATGGCAATTGCGCTTTGATACGCCTTGACGGCATTCTCTTTTTCGTTTAGTATGTAAAATGATAGTCCCATGTTTTCATAATACACTGCTGATTTTGGGTTTACCTCACTTGCTTTCTGATAGTATTTAATTGCATTACTATTATCGCCTGAATTATAGCAGCATATACCTGCTTTATTATTAAAATATTCATCAGATGGATTAAGCTCCAAGGCATGCTGGTAGGTTTTTAAGGCATCCCCAAATAGCCCGCACTTCTCCTCGTACTGACCTTGAATTTTCAATTTTTCAAAACTATCCGGATCTAAATTCACTCCCTTCCTGATAACATTTAACGCTTCTTCAAAATTTTCTTCTTTAGCTAAAATAATGGCCAGTCTGAAATAATAATCCGATACCTCCGGTGACAGCTCAATCAATTTTTGATAAGCACTTTTAGCTTCTGCAGGCTGATCTGAATCTTCATAAGCCAGGCCAAGATTTTCCCAATACACAGGTTGTGAGGCATCTCTTTCAATAGCTCTTTTATAATGCTCAATAGCCTCATTAAATTTTTGCTGACGATACACACAAACACCGGTAAAATTCTCGTAAACAGCGCTCGCCGGTTCTGCATTAATAGCCTTTTTATATTCTTCTTCTGCTTTTTGCCATTGCGCTAATTTTTCATAAGCAGATCCAATGTTAGCAAACAGCACCGCTTCTCCCTTTCCATATTTTACAGCGATTTCAAAATGTTTTATGGCTGTCTCAAAATCATTCTGCTGAAAATAAAAAACACCCACCCGGTTTTGGAAGTTGTAATTCTCAGGCTCAATCTCAATTGATTTTAAATAAGCCTGCCTGGCTTCTTCTGTTTTTGCAAGCTTGTCATAAGCTAACCCGAGGTTATCGTAAATTATAGCTTCATCCGGTTTTATGTCAATTGCTTTTTTGTAATATTCAACAGCATGCTCATTATCATCAAGCCTGAAATAAGTAATACCGATACCGTTTAAAATGTTCCATGTGGGATCAATTGCTGCAGATTTTTGATAAGCTTCTACAGTTTCATTTAAATTACCAAGTTCATTATTTGCAAGGCCAAGGTTCTCATAATACACTGCCACATCAGGACTAAGCTCAATTGATTTTGCATAACATTTTGCAGCTTCCGTAAAATCTTTTTGGCTGTAATAAATGTTTCCGAGTTTGTTGTAAGCAGAAGGATCCGTGGCATTTAATTCAATTGCACGGCGATAAGCTGCTATAGCAGATGGATAATCCTGCAGTTTGCTGCTGGCGAAGGCAAGGTTATTATGATACAGCGCATTCTCAGGATCGCCTTCAATAGCTCTTAGATAATTTTGCCTGGAAGATTCATAATCGCCAAGATCACCATAAAGCACCCCGATTGTATTATACAAAGATGTTACAGATGGCCTTAGAGAAATAGAATCGTTATATAATTGTATAGCCTGCCTGATGTAACTCTCTTTTTCTTCAGGTTTTTCAATTCCAATGCTTTTTTGTTCCACCAGCCATGCTTTGGCAAGAACACCATCGTAATACCTGGTATCTAATTTTAGCGCTTCGTGAATTTTTGCTTCGGCCTCTTCATATTTTTTTTGCATTCCTAAAACATAGCCCAGGTCTGTATAGGCAGTAACCCAACCCGGATGCAACTGAATTGCTTTATGATAACATTGCTCTGATTCAGTAAAATAATTATTTGATGAATAAAAGCTGCCTGCATCACGATAGCCGTTATAATTATTATTACTATAATCATTGTCAGGGTCTACCGTTTCTGACAGTGCCAAAAGTTTTGGTATCTCATCCTTCTTTTCTGTAAATTTTTTAGGATCACCATAGATTGAGATGAGCCTTACATATGGCAAGCCACTGATAAAATTGAGATCAATCGCATCACGATACCATTTCTCAGCTACATCAGCAATACCTTCATCCCGGTACGTATCACCCATAAGCAAATAATTATCAATATTGTGACCCTCCTGAATTATGGCATCAAAAATTTCTTTCCGGCAACTTTGGAGATCACCCGTTTTTTGGTAATACTCGGCAAAGGCTCTTTTAACACGTGGCGCATCGTTAAGAATCTCTTTCCCTGTTTGCAATCTTTTAAAAGCATCCTCATTTTTTAGGAAGTGATAAAGATCAATTTCCCCCAAAAGGATTTGAAGGTGAGCCTTCTGCCGTGGGTTGGCTAATTGATGATCAGCCAGCATTTGCAGTAAAGGATAGGCATCAATCCAGCGGCTTTCCAGTATAAGGCTATTAAATTTTTTTAAATCCTCAACAACAGGCAAAGATTCCGGAGGGAAAGGAAATGGCTCTCTGCAGATACGGTCAGAGATTTCGTTCCAATGAATCAACGCTTCTAAATAATTATCCATCCAAAAACTCCATCCTTCTTCCGGGGATCTTTCAAATGCTTCATTTACCTGTTTACAGAGCGATTCAAAAAGCAGTTGATAATATTTGCTCCTGATATCAATTAGAACCTCTTTTAATTGATGATGACAATTTTTTTGTTTAATAAGATTTATGCGGTTCCATAAATCATACGGGCTTCCTGTTAAAAAGGCGCTGCGAACTATTTCTAATACTTCTGTAATCACTTTCATATCCGCTTCCGGTGAAAGCGCAGCATTATAATAAGCATCTGCAAATAGTTCCCTTACTTTTTTTTCTGGTATCATAAATTAAAAGTGGCGCCCGGAATTTTTATTTCAACAACTGCTTTTTGAGGTGTTGCCTGATCTTTATCTCTTACATTTTCTGCCTTCTCTTCTGAAATATCTTCTGATGCCTTGCGTGGTTCATTTTGCACCTTACCTGTTTCCGTTTTTTCTGCCATCGAAAATTCTTCTTTTTCATCGCTTACTTCTAACAGAACATTAGTTTTCTTTTCAAAAAGTTGAATGGGAGATTTAGTTGAAATAAATAAAATAGGAGCGCCAAATGCATTGGTGCTGTATTTCATTTTTCTGCTTCCTTCAAGATAGGTAGAGCCCAGGTGCTGCCTGCCTTTAGTAACTCCTTCAGCAACATCATCTCCCTGCAGTATAGCGGTGTAAAACATTTCAAAAAATGCAAAAGAGTCAGGAACGTTTACATCATTTTGCATAGCTACCACGGCAGGTATAGCCTTCAGGGAAAGCAATAATGCAACGCCCCTTTTTTCCAGGTTATTGTATTTTACTATTTGCCCGCTTGAGCATGCCTGCAAAACTATAACCTCCGGCCTGCGACCGGCATCCTGGAAAAAATCGGCAAATTCAGAATCCAGGATATACTCAAGATCAGCACCTGCCTCATTCATAAGGGATATCTGGCCTTTTTCATCTTCTACTTTTGCATGTCCATAATAGTGGATAATAAAACCGCTGATATTTTGTTTTTCCTGTTTTAATATTTTATCCAGCTCTTTTCCAAAACCGGCATAAGTGGGATCAATAATTTCTCTTATAATGATCAGGTCTTTAAATTCTTTATTCGTCTCCAGATCACTTTTCATTTTTTTTAATGGCCTGGTATCAATTTTTTCTGCTTCTGTATAAACAAGAATTATTAGAATTTTTTTGTTTGGCTCAGGGGTAAATTGAATATCATTATTATCTGTTTTCCGTATAAAGTCAAATTGCCCTGCTAAGTCAGCAGCTAAAAATAAAGGATTCATATCTTTCAATTGTGCCCATGTATATTCCCAGGGAAGCAAAGCAAGTTCCTCATCAATTCCCTGTTCAAACTGGAGATAAATACGGCACCGCTTTTTTAATTTTTTATTTTTAGAATCTATATCTTCCTGAAGCACATATTGAATAAAACCCTGTACACTTTCTCCAATTAAAATTTGGCAAAGCAACTGCCCGAGTAAGAGATAATCTTCATTATCGAAAATTTTTTCTTTTAAGCTTCCAAATTTATAGGAACGGAGCACCCGCTGAAGGGTTCTGGCAACAGAAGACTGAAGTTTTATTTCATCTTTATTATAGGGTAGAGGCATCTGCCCGTTAAGAGTGATTTTTTTTTCTGAAACCAGGATAACAATTTCCTTGTATAGTTGTACGTCTGACATGAAATAATTTTGGAAAATGTTAATTGAAAATCTCTGCGTTTATCCTGTTGAACTCTTTTTCCCAATCTGCGATTTTCACCTCTTCAAAATGATCTTCTTTTCCACTAAGTGTTTTTTTCTCTCCCAGCAAAACATCTAATTTTTCCTGGTATAATTTATAAAGAATTGTTACCTGTTCACCTGTTAAGTCCGGGCTAAAGCGCATTGAATGCCCCAGGGAGTACAACATGCGTTTAGCTTCCTGTTCTAACTTTGGAATATCTACTGATTTATTATCTGACGATAATGGATAATTGGTTACAAATGTGTCAATCTCTTTCCATGTATTGAAGAAAGGAAATGATTCATAATCAGACCTGCTGCCTTCTTTAAGAATGCTGTAAAGTACATAGTCATTTAATCGGAAGGGTATGGCAGAATTTTTTGTTTCCCCATAATAAAGCTCTTCGTCAATAACATAAAACTTTTCGGGATCAAGCTTATCATCTTCAAGATTAACAAGTGCGAAATACCCTGGTTTTACATCACCATCACGATAATTTTCGCGGATACCAATCAGGGGTTTTACATCATCTGATTCAGCGAGAGCATCCATACCATCTACCAGTATATTGGCAATTTTTAAATAATTTCCAACCATAGGAAAAATGTCTTTGGAATATGTGCTGGTGGCTGATTCAATAATATTGAGCAATTTTTTGAGAGGGCTTTGATATGGAAACTGGCTTAAAATTAAACTGATAGCAAGCGAACCCCCTTTATATGCATTACGCCCCCCGACAGGTATGTTTTTATAGATCATACCTCCATCTTTGGGCAGCTCCTGCTTTTTATCACTTAAGCCGATAGAAGGCCCTATGACAAACGGCACAGCTACAGGCTTGCCGTCATAATAAAACTCTGTGGTGATAAACACCATTGGATCAAAAGTATGCAACCAGTTTTTATTATTCTTTGTTGAGAGAAACATTTCATTAACGGTGATATCAAAATAGTGTTTGTCTTTTTCAAAAGGCGTTATTAATTCACTTTCCCTGTCTGTGTTTGCCGGTAAAATTTTTATTCGTTTTGGAGTATAATGATATAACCCCATTATCTTATTCCAAAGCTGTTTCATTTCCATAAACAAGCAGATTAATGATGAATGTAAAGATTATAAAGTTATATTTTTTAAAGATTTAATTAAATAAAAAAATATCCTTGCCAGTAGGAATACTTTATCTTTCTCTAAACTACAGATTGAAGAAGTTGTGTAAAACTGATGGCAGGCGCTGAATTTATTTTTCAGAATTTTGAGTAGCATTGATATGCTCAATAATTTTTTCAGCATGAACCCTTGAGTTTTCAATAAATAAACGGTGAGTATTCATACCGCCGCAAATAACACCTGCAAGATAGATTCCGGCAACATTTGTTTCATAAGTTTCATCATTGTAAAAAGGCTTGCACACTGCATCATCAGATAACTCAATGCCCAGCTTGCGTAAAAATTTAAGGTCAGGCTGGTAGCCAGTCATAGCAAGTACCCAATCATTTTCAATGGTTACCAAACCATCAGGAGTATTAATTTCAACTTCTTGCTCACGTATCTCCGCGATGGAGGAATTAAAATATGCTTTCACAGAACCTTCTGCAATGCGGTTATCAATATCAGGCTTTACCCAATATTTTACACGCTCACTTATGGCACTATCTTTTATCACCATAGTAACTTCTGCACCTTTGCGCCATGTTTCCAAAGCCGCATCCACAGCAGAATTGGCAGCACCCACAACCATCACCTTTTGAAATGCATAAAAATGCGGATCCTTATAATAGTGCTTAACTTTTGCTAGCTCCTCTCCTTTTACATTCAGCAAAAAAGGGATATCATAAAAGCCTGTCGCTATAATAATATTATCAGCATGATATTTATCTTTTGTTGTTTTCACTAAAAAATCATTGCCCGTTTTTTCTACATCAAGCACTTCTTCAAAAAGCCTGACATTTAAGTTTGATGATACCGTAACTCTCCGGTAATATTCCAACGCTTCATTTCTTGTAGGCTTTACATTATTACTTACAAAAGGAACGCTGCCTATCTCAAGCCGTTCGCTGGTACTGAAAAAAGTCATGTTAACGGGATAATTGTAGAGAGAATTCACAAGTGTGCCTCTTTCGATTATTACATAACTAAGGTTTGCTTTTTTTGCTTCCAATGCACACGCAAGCCCGATGGGGCCACCACCGATAATGATTATGTGATATGAATTTTGGTTCATTTTGGAGCGAAGGTATTGAAGAAAAATTTTGTAAGAGAGATCATTAAGCTGTTTAAATCACCACAATTATAAATTGTTTGAAGAGGCTTTTGAAAATAAAAAGAACAATGTAACAATCTGTATTATTCGATAACAATTCAAATTTGCAAGGGCATTTATTTTTTTTAAAAGTGGGCCTTCTTCATAGCCCCGGTGTACCCCCTACCGCTTTTTAAGCAAGCTAATTTGGGTTCATTGCCGCAATAGATTATTTTAGTTGCGCAAGACAAGCGTGGGCTGCTATATTTTCGGACACTCACAATATTCAAGGTTGAAAATATGAATAGAAAACTATTTTTGATTACAATCGTATTAAGTTCCATTATCAATTCATTTGGACAATCTAAGACTGTCAAAATCCTTTTAGACTCAAATAAAATATACTTACGTTTCTTTTATAAACATTACAAATCGGATTATACCTTAAATGATTCAGTTGCTTATTTATGTAGAAAAATAAATCGAGACAGCTTTTATCTTGACAAATTTGTTTATAAAAAGAAAGAATGGACAAAAATTTATAAAATAGAACCAGCAAAAGATAGTTTGAGAATTACAACCAGAGCTGTGGATATAAAAGGAAATAAAAAATTAATTTATTCAAAAGAAAAATACTATAACTCAATTGAAATTTTTGAAACAAAAAATTAAATTGGACTATTTGCCAAATTTCTCCGTCCCGGCGGGGGTTTACAAGAATAAACTAAAAGCTCAAAAATATTACCGTGAAACCCCGACGTTTAAAAGAGTTGTCAAATTCAGTCATCCTGGCTTTAAATTTATTTTTATATTTCAAAATTTACCGTCCCAGCGGGGTTTTCACAGAATAAACTAAAAGCTCAAAAATATTACCGTGAAACCCCGACGTTTAAAAGAGTTGTCAAATTCAATCATCCAGGCTTTAATGCTTCCTTTCGGAATAGCGCTTCCTGCCAGCACACCATAGGCAATGCTATCAATCTCATGCCCTGCAGCATATTTAGCCTTACAGTTACCAATGGCCTTACAGGAACAGCTACAAGTAAATTTAATAGTCTCTGTCATTAAACGTCTTTATCACTTAGTTGGGGAAACTGTGTCCCAAAAATTGCATGCAACAATTAAATTAATTTATCAGGTGTGATCGGCAGTTTTCTTATTCTTTTTCCGGTGGCATGAAAAACTGCATTGGCTACAGCTGAAGAAAAACCAACCATAGTTACTTCGCCGATTCCTTTTGCGCCTATCGGGTTTACTATAGGATCGGGCTTGTTTACAAACAAGGCTTCAATATGCGGAACGTCTGCATGTACCGGCACATGATAATCTGCAAAATTGTTATTCACCCATCTTCCATAACGGTGGTCAACAACGCCTTCTTCCGTCAATGCCATACCAATGCCGCTAACTACTCCGCCGATCACCTGGCTTCTTGCGGTGTTTTCACTAACAATTTTTCCGCCATCAACAACAGCAACAATTTTACTCAACTTCACTACGCCGGTAGCAGGATGAACCAGCAACTTAACAAAATGTACGGCATAAGCATACGTGATATATTTATCCTGGGTAACTCTTTTCGAATCCTGCAGCAATTCTATCTTTGGTACGCCTGCATATTTTAAAACATCAGTATAACTTAATTTTTTTGCGGGCTCCTGCGAAAGGATCATGTATCCATTTTCAAAAGCAAAATCTTTCAGATCCGCCTCATGAATTTTTTCCGTATGAAAAAAAGAAATTTGTTTGGCTATCTCTACCAGTTTCTTTCTCCAGCTAACAGATGCATCGCTTACTGCTGAACCCAATGCAGACGTTGTTTGGGAACCGTATTGCCCTGGTCCGGGCGGAAGATCAGAGTCCCCTATTTCAAACTTTATTTTATTTACGGAAATGCCAAATGTTTCCGAAGCGAGTTTGGTCATAGATGTGGTTGTGCCGGGGCCCATATCTGTTACGCCCGATTGCAATATCAAAGTACCATCGTCCAAAAATTTTACCCCCACCTTTGCAGCGCCTCTTCCTGAACCGAAAATGCCTGACCCCATTCCATAACCCACCTGCCACTCCCCTTCTTTCATTGATGCTATCTGCGGATTACGGTTCTTCCAACCGATTGCATCAGCGCCTATTTGATAAGCCTCTTTCAAAAACTTACTGGAGTATGGACGGTTACGTTCGGGATCGGTTTCTGCATAATTAAGCAACCGGAATTCCAGCGGGTCTATATCTAATGCATGTGCCATCTCATCCATAGCACATTCCAGAGCATACATTCCTGTTGTTTCTCCGGGGCCACGCATATACGTTGGCAGGCTTAGATTGAGAGGATAAACTTTGTAGTGTGTTGTTACATTCGGGCATGCATACAATGAACGTGTGCTATCTACTATACCCTCCCGGAATTCAGCATAGGTAGATGTATTTGCATTTGCCTC
>JBDSAQ010000488.1:0-11513 GCA_039922095.1 Ginsengibacter sp.
CTTTGGGAAATTGATAAGGGAGAGTGAACTTTTTGTGCAGCGCAAAAAAGCGCAGATAGAAAAAAAAAATGTTATTAAGCCACAAAATTTATTCCAATTAAACATATCATTGATTTAGGATATGTAAATTTACACCTATTCAAAGATTTTAGAAGATAAAAAATGTCTCTTAGCCAAACCCTACAACAAAAATTATTACAAAAATTATCACCACAGCAAATTCAATTAATGAAATTGCTGCAGGTTCCTACAGCTCATCTTGAAGAAAGAATAAAAGAAGAACTGGAAGAAAATCCTGCATTGGAAACAGCTGAGGATGGCCATGAGGATAATGATGATATTAAAGAAGAATTTGATACCCTTGAAGACGATTTTGAAAAAGATGGAAGTGAAGATGAATATGGCAATATTGATATTAGTGAATATGTAAATGATGGTGATGATGATGTAGGTGATTATAAATTAAGGGATGATAATTATCCTGACCAGGAGGAAATAAAAACAATGCCGCACAGGGTTGAAACTTCTTTTTACGAGATATTGCTTAACCAGCTTTCAATGCTGGATCTTGATGAGCGTGAATTAAAAATTGCCGGGCAAATTGTTGGAAGCATTGATGATGACGGCTATTTGAGGCGGGAACTCAGCGCTATTGCAGATGATCTTGCCTTCAGACAAAATATTGATAGCACTGAAAAAGAAATTGAAGACCTCATTAAGAAAATTCAGCAATTTGATCCTCCGGGAGTTGCAGCAAGAGATTTAAGAGAATGCCTTTTATTACAATTATATAGAAAAGCCGGTAATGGTAATTCGGTAGAAATGGCGATAAAGGTAATTGATAAATACTTTGAGGAATTTACCAAAAAACATTACGAGAAAATTCAACGTGGCCTCAATCTTACTGATGAGCAGATAAAGGATGTGATTAATCAGATTATAAAACTCAATCCCAAGCCAGGCGGGCAGATGGGTGATACAAATAAATTAGAGAACTACGTTATTCCTGATTTTTTTGTATTAAATAATATGGGGAAACTGGAACTTTCTTTAAACTCAAAAAATGCTCCCGATCTGAGAATTAGTGAAGGTTACCGGGACATGCTTAAGGAGTATGTTCGTGGCACAAAAAAAGACAGGCGCCAGAAGGAAGCCGTGCTTTTTATTAAGCAAAAAATAGATGCCGCCAAATGGTTTATAGATGCTATAAAACAACGCCAGCATACATTGTTAAGCACCATGCAAACCATAATGGAATATCAGAAAGAATTTTTTTTAACAGGTGATGAAACTGAAATGAGGCCAATGATATTGAAAGATATTGCAGAACGTACAGGCCTTGATATTTCCACTGTAAGCAGAGTAGCGAACAGTAAATTTGTGCAAACCGAATTTGGCACATATCGTTTAAAATTCTTCTTTAGCGAAAGCCTTGTTACTGATAGCGGGGAAGAGGTAAGCACTCGTGAAGTGAAAAAAATACTAAGTAATCTTATTGAGGCTGAAAGTAAAAAGCATCCTTTAAGTGATGAAAAACTTACTGACCTGCTGCAGGAAAAGGGATATAATATTGCCCGGCGTACGGTAGCAAAATACCGTGAACAACTTAACATCCCTGTTGCACGTTTAAGAAAAGAATTATAGTTAATGAATACTTTACAAAGCATTTCATCAAAACCAGAACCCTCATTGCGCCATGAAGTTCATCAACCCATGATGATCCGTTTTTTTGCTTACTTATTTTCAATTCTGTTTCATCCATTATTTATTCCATTATACGCTGTATATTATTTAGCTTTTTTGCATCCCGATTATTTTAATGGTATAACAGAAAGAGAAAAAACATGGGTAATACTTCGTGTTGGAGTGAATATAGTTTTCTTTCCGTTGATATCAGTTTTTCTATTAAAAGGAATTGGGTTTATTGATTCTATATTCCTCAAAACACAAAAAGAAAGAATTATTCCATACGTCATTTCTAATATATTTTTCTTTTGGATGTACCTCGTGTTTCGAAATCAAAGTGAAATACCATCTATATTAACTTCATTTGTGTTTAGCGTTTTCCTTTCTTCGTCAGTGGCTGTATTGGCTAATGTTTATTTTAAAATAAGTATGCATGCTATTGGAGCAGGTGGCTTGCTTGGGTTAATGGTAGTTATTTTGTACAATAATGCTTCATCCCCAATTACCCTGCCTTTTGCTCTTACTCTTTTAATTACAGGGATTGTTTGTACATCACGAATGATAGTAAGCAATCATACTCAAAGAGATATTTACCTTGGATTATTATGTGGTATAGTTTGTCAATTAGTTGGAGCAGCCTTCATTTTATAATACATCTTCCATAATTCTTAGAATGCAAAAAAAACAAAAACCCCGGATCCACGGGGCTTAGTTGTTCTCCCAATTGTGCCTAAAATAAATTATTGTAGCTTTTGTTTTATACAAGCGTTTTATAAAGAATTATATTGCTTTGGAAAATACTCTATTTTAACAGTATGCTTACCCAATTAAAAACGGGTATTTACTATTCATCTTTGTATGCTTATGTGCTTAACAAACCAATTCATAATCAGAACCGGAATAGGTTACCTGAAACAAATATGGAAAACAAGAGTTTCAGAACACTGGCGGAGAAGGTAAATAAGATTATACCAAATAACCAAAAGCATTATCATCTTTTTTAAGCTCAGTATAGTTTACATGAAACTGGTTAAGGTTGTTAAGCAAAAGCTCATAATCACTTTTACATTTTAATTCAATACCAACCAATGCAGGTCCGCTTTCTTTATTATGCTTTTGCATATACTCAAAAC
Organism: Ginsengibacter sp.; assembly: GCA_039922095.1. Taxonomy (GTDB): domain Bacteria; phylum Bacteroidota; class Bacteroidia; order Chitinophagales; family Chitinophagaceae; genus Ginsengibacter. The sequence goes on from JBDSAQ010000488.1 coordinate 2,820, forward strand.
GGGTAATATCATCAGTGGGGCCAAGTACCTGGGTTACAAATTCTTTTAAGGCTCCGGGGCGCTGTGCAAATCTTATTAAAAAATAATGTTTCAATCCTTCATATTGCAGTGAGCGCTCTTTAATTTCCTGCATACGGTCAATATCATTATTGCCGCCACTTACAATACATACAACGGTTTTATTTTTAATTTCATCTGCAAAATCATCAAGGGCAGCAATAGCCATTGCCCCGGCAGGTTCTGCAACTATTGCATCTTCATTATATAATTGTAAAATTGTTGTACATATTTTTCCTTCCGGAACAAGATGAACTTTATCCAAAACTTCTTTACAAATTGAAAAAGTAAGATCCCCAACACGCTGCACCGAAGCTCCATCTACAAAGCGCTCTATAGTTTCCAGCGTAACCGGGCGACCTGCTTTAATAGCTGCCTGCATAGATGGTGCACCTTCCGGCTCAAGCCCTATAATTTTTGTGTTTGGAGAAAATTTTTTAAAATATGTGCCTACTCCCGCACTTAATCCTCCGCCACCCACGGGAAGAAACAAATAATCAATATGAGCGTTATCTTCTAAAATCTCGACACCAACTGTTCCCTGCCCTTCAATAATTTTATAGTTATCGAAAGGTGGAATAAAAGTCATACCATTTGCTTCTGTAAATTTTTTTGCTGCTATTGCACAATCATCGTATGTATCGCCTGTTAATTTTATCTCAATAAAATCTTCCCCAAACATTTTGGTTTGATTCACTTTTTGATTAGGTGTAATTACTGGCATGAACACAACACCTTTTGTATTTAGCATTTTACAACTATAAGCAAAGCCCTGTGCATGATTACCGGCACTGGCGCATACTACTCCCCGTTGCAATTCATCATTTGATAAATTGCTCATCATATTATATGCACCACGAAGCTTATAGGAACGAACTACCTGCAGGTCTTCTCTTTTTAAAAAAATCTTACATTGATATTTTTTTGAAAGATGATCATTAAAACTTAATGGTGTTCTGTTAACAACCTTTTTTAAACGTTCTGCTGCAGCTTTAAAATTGAACCCCCCATCCCCTAAAGGGGTGAAATTGGCAGGTTTTTTTATAGAAGAATATTCCATTAAGTTTTATTGGTTAACCGTTTCTAATTTCGAAGATTTCTTCTCTATCTCTCCTTTAGGGGATAGGGCTTGATTTTCCGGCCTTAAGCTTCTAACAGTTTTACCTGCTTGCCACAATTCGCTCTCACGTAATTCTTTTAACTCAACCTCCAGCTTTTCCCTGTAATCCGCTTTGCTGTTACTTTCTATTGAAAGAGCAGCTTCCTTGCCTGCTGCAACGCTATCATATAATTCAGTAAAAACAGGAAGGGTAACATCACGAAATCTTTTCCACCAATCCAATGCACCACGCTGGGCAGTAGTAGAACAATTTGCATACATCCAGTCCATTCCATTTTCTGCAACCAATGGCATAAGTGATTGTGTAAGCTCTTCAACAGTTTCATTAAATGCTTCTGATGGTGAATGCCCTTTTGAGCGCAACACTTCATACTGCGCAGCAAAAATTCCCTGTATAGCACCCATCAAAGTTCCCCGCTCACCCGTTAGATCGCTATAAACTTCTTTCTTAAAGTTTGTTTCAAATAAATAGCCGCTGCCTATTGCAATGCCCAATGCCACAACTCTTTCAAAAGCACGGCCTGTTGCATCCTGAAATATTGCATAGCTGCTGTTTAATCCCCGTCCCTGTAAAAACATTCTTCTTAAAGATGTGCCTGAACCTTTGGGAGCCACTAAAAAAACATCTACATCAGGTGGAGGAATTATACCCGTTTGATCGCTATAAGTAATTCCAAATCCGTGTGAAAAGTATAATGCCTTGCCTGGAGTTAAATGCTTTTTTACTGTAGGCCACATGGCTATCTGTGCAGCATCGCTAAGTAAATAACAAATGATGGTTCCTCTTTGCAGTGCTTCCTCTATATCAAATAAAGTTGTGCCTTCCACAAATCCATCACGCAGAGCCTTATCCCAGCTTTTAGAATTTTTTCTTTGCCCTACAATAACATTGATACCATTTTCTTTCTGGTTCAATGCCTGGCCAGGGCCTTGCACGCCATAACCAATAACCGCCACTACCTCATTTTTCAGCACCTGTTGTGCTTTTTCTAAAGGGAACTCTTCCCGTGTTACCACATTTTCTTCGGTACCACCAAAATTTAATTTTGCCATGATTATTGTTTTAGTTTATAGTTTAATTAAGATTTTTTTATTCATCTGCCACCTGCAACGTCTAAAATAGTTGCGGTAATATAAGAAGCTTCATCGCTAAGAAGCCATAAAATACTATTGGCCACTTCTTCAGGATAGCCACCTCTTTTCATGGGTATTGTTGGTTTAATCCTGTTCACTCTGTCAGCCTCGCCACCAAGTGCATGAATGTTGGTATAAATAACTCCCGGCCTTACCGCATTTACTCTAATCCCTTCTTCTGCAACTTCTTTAGCAAGGCCAACAGTGAAGGTATCAATCGCACCTTTAGATGCTGCATAATCTACATACTCCCCAGGAGAACCATGAACGGCTGCTTTTGATGAAACATTTACTATACTTCCTCCATTGCCTCCGTTTGATAAAGACATTCTTTTTACCGCTTCACCTGCACAAAAAAAAGAGCCCATTACATTTATTGAAAACATCCATTGAAGCCTTTCCGCTGTAATATCAGCAACAGTTGTTTTTTTCCCTAATACTCCTGCATTATTTACTAAAGCTGTGATCCTGCCAAGTTTTTCATCTACCGTTGAAAAGAGCAGCTTAACTTCATCTTCTTTTGAAACATCTGCTCCGGCGGCGATCGCCTTCCCGCCTGCATCATTTATTTCTCTTACCGTTTCATCGGCTTCCTCTTTATTACTATGATAATGAACGCAGGTTAAATATCCTTTTTTTGCCGCCAACAATGCGGTTGCTTTTCCGATTCCACCACTTCCACCTGTTACAAGTATAACCTTTGTCATATTTTATAAAGAACAATCATTATTATTAAACTATGCAAGCCAGTCTCTTTGAAGAGTTACATTGAAAATACTTCATCCTGTTTATTCAAAAATTCATTTTCTACTGTTTCTTCACTTGGCTCCAATGCTTCAAATTGCCTGATCTTTTCATGAAAGCCTTTACTGCTTTTTATTATAGCCACCCTTGCGCTTCTTACAAATTCTATCAACCCATATGGTTCTAATACGGCTACTAATTTGTCTGTCTCTTCATGATGACCGCTTGTTTCAAATATAGTATAGTCTTTCCTTATCACCACTGCCCTGGCTCCATGCTCACGAAGTAAGCGTTCAACTTTTACTTTTTCTGCAATCTCATCTGTAGGCACTTTGTAAAGCGCTAACTCCTGCCATATAATTTCATCATTGGTATTGTAATATGCTTTTAAAACTTCCACTTGTTTTTCAATCTGCCTGGCAAGTTTTCTTACCACTTCTTCAGTTTCATTAATTACAATTGTGAAGCGATGAATGCCGGGCACTTCCGAAGGTGAGGTATTCATGCTATCAATATTTATTTTCCTTCTTGTAAAAATTATAGCTATGCGGTTTAATAACCCGATGTGGTTTTCGGTGTAAACTGTTATGGTATATTCTGACTTAGCCCCGGCCCTCTCCAAAGCAGAGGGAGTTTTGATGACAGCTTTATTATTTTCTTCAATCATTTTGATTAAGTTTAGTTCATAAAGTCCTCCCTTTAGGAGGGATTTAGGAGGTTTTTACTTCAACCTTATCTCTGCAACACTGCAACCCTGCGGCACCATTGGAAATACATTGTTTTCTTTGCCCACCATTATATCAAGTAAATAAGGGCCATTATTGTCAAGCATTGTTTTTAATGCGTCTTTTAAATGTTTTCTTTTATCTACAAGTTGCGCTTTAATATTATATGCTTTCGCCAATGCTACAAAATCAGGACTAACAATATCAGTAAACGAATAACGCTTGTCGTGAAACAATTCTTGCCATTGGCGAACCATACCAAGGAAACGGTTATTAAGAATAATGATCTTTACATCAAGTTCTGTTTGCATAATAGTTCCCAGTTCCTGCAATGTCATTTGAAAACCTCCATCACCGATAATGGCAATTACTTTTCTGTGCATTGCCCCGAATTTGGCTCCTATGGCTGCTGGCAGGGCAAAGCCCATTGTACCCAATCCCCCGGATGTGATGTTACTTTTTGTTTCATTAAATTTTGCATAACGACAGGCTACCATTTGGTGCTGGCCTACATCTGTAACAATTATTGCATCACCATTGGTTAATTCATTCAATACATTTATTACCTCACCCATTGTAAGTTCACCCCCTTTAGGATTAAGCTCGTTATAAATTACAGCGTCAATTTCTTTTTTCATGTGATCTTGAAAATTCTGTATCCATTTTGGATAAACTTTCTGTTCAACCAGATCAGTAAGTAAGGGTAATGTTTCTTTACAATCGCCCCAAACCCCAACAGTTGCTTTTACATTTTTATCAATTTCGGAAGGGTCAATATCAAGATGAATAACCTTTGCTTGTTTTGCATATTTATCTAACCGGCCGGTTACCCGATCATCGAAACGCATACCGATTGCAATTAAAACATCGCAATCATTAGTTAAAACATTAGGGCCATAATTACCATGCATACCAAGCATACCAACGTTTAGCGGATGATCTGTAGGCAATGCACTTAACCCAAGAATGGTCCATGCTGCAGGGATACCTGCCTTCTCAATAAATGTCTTTAATTCATTTTCGGCTCTGCCCAGAATTACGCCCTGCCCGAAAATTACAAATGGTTTTTCTGCTTTATTGATAAGTTCTGCTGCCTGTTCAATATACTCTTTCCGCACAATTGGTTTAGGGCGGTAACTGCGGATAAAGTCACATTTAGTATATCCTTTATAATCGAACTTTTGAAGCTGTGCATTTTTAGTTATATCAATTAATACCGGCCCAGGCCTTCCGCTCGCGGCGATATAAAATGCCTTTGCTAATACTGATGGTATTTCTGTGGCATCCGTTACCTGGTAATTCCATTTAGTAACTGGAGTGGTAATGTTTATTACATCCGTTTCCTGGAATGCATCAGTCCCTAAAAGATGTGCATATACCTGCCCGGTTATGCAAACCAATGGGGTGCTGTCTATTTGTGCATCGGCTAAACCGGTGACCAGGTTTGTTGCACCCGGACCACTGGTCGCAAACACAATTCCTGTTTTACCCGACGACCTTGCATACCCTTGTGCAGCGTGTATTGCACCTTGCTCATGTCTTACTAAAATATGTTTAAGCTTCTCCTCGTAATCATAAAGTGCATCATAAATGGGCATAATTGCGCCACCAGGATAGCCGAATATTACCTCCACATTTTCCGCAATAAAGGCTTCAAGTACTGCAATGCTTCCACTTATTTCTATAGATTTTTCAGTAGAGATTTCAACTTTCTCTTTTATTAATTCTAATGTATCCATACAATTGATTTAATAATGACTTATTATTTTTTAAAGCCAATTCTTTCCCTGGTTTTCCATCTTTGCTGCTCTGCTTGTTTATCTGCTTTATCATCCAGCAGATTCTCTATTGCCTCATAAATAGAATTTAATTGTGCATCGTGATTGCCAACTTTATAATGCAGTTCCTTTATTTGTTCTAACAATTCATTGTATTGAACTGCAAACTTTCTAAGTGCAATAAATGCTCTTACAATAGCAATGTTCATTTTAATTGCAGTGTCGCTTCTTAATACGCTCGCTAACATGGTTATGCCATGTTCTGTAAAAGCGTAAGGCAGATATTTTGCTCCTCTGTGTTTTCGGGAACTGGTCACAATTTGTGACGAGTTACTTCTTTGAATTTCATTGACTTGATTATATGCCATCACAATTTGTGACTTGATGTTACCCCATTCTTTCTCAGTAAGCCTAAACATAAAGTCTTTAGGAAATCTATCAAAATTTCTTTTCACTGACTGATTCAGAACTTTTGTTTCTACATCATACAACTCTGCAAGATCAAAATCTAACATTACCTTTTGATCCCGTAATTCAAATATTTTTTGCTGTATTACCTGTAATTGCATTAATTATATTTAAAATTGATGTCATATTTTGTGACTTCAATTTTAGATTTAAGATCACAAATTGTGATGATGATTTTTATTCAATGAATCTTTCATTAAAAACTTAAACTTCATCTGTAACACAGCCTTCTGCAGCAGTAGTCACATATTTTGCATATTTAAATAAAATTCCTTTAGTTGCATTTAAGGCAGGTTGCTTCCAGTTCTTCTTTCTTTCTTCAATTATCTCTTCAGCAACTTTTAATGTAATCGTTTTAGTGGAAACGTTTATTTCAATAAGATCATCATCCTGAACAAAAGCGATCAACCCACCGTCAAAAGATTCGGGAGTAATATGGCCAACGACAAGCCCATGAGTGCCACCGCTAAATCTACCATCAGTTATTAAAGCAACACTTTTACCAAGCCCTGCACCAATTATAGCGGAAGTTGGCTTAAGCATTTCGGGCATGCCAGGCGCACCTCTTGGGCCAACCATTCTTATCACTACTACATCTCCATGTTTTATTTTGCCGGAATTAATTCCACTTATCAGGTGTTGTTCACCATCAAAAACTCTGGCAGGTCCTTCAAATTGATCTCCTTCTTTTCCACTGATTTTTGCAACACTTCCGCCTTCAGCCAGGTTGCCATATAATATTTGAAGATGGCCGGTTGACTTAACAGGGCTTTCTAAAGGAAAAATAATTTTTTGTTCATCAAAATTAAGATCAGGAACATCATACAAATTTTCAGCAATAGTTTTTCCCGTAACAGTAAGACAATCGCCATGAATCAAATTTTTTTGCAATAAATATTTCAGTACAGCAGGCACGCCGCCAATGTTATGCAGATCTTCCATTAAATGTTTTCCACTTGGTTTCAGGTCAGCAAGCACCGGAACTTTATCGCTTATTATTTGAAAATCATCCTGTGTTAATTTAACATCAACACTCTTTGCCATGGCTATCAAATGCAGTACAGCATTGGTGCTTCCGCCCAGAACCATAATAATAGTAATTGCATTTTCAAAAGCCTTCCTGGTCATAATATCTGAAGGCTTGATATCTTTTTCTATCAATAAGCGAATGGCTTTTCCTGCTACATGACATTCATTTTTCTTATTCTCACTTAGCGCAGGATTAGAAGAAGAATAAGGTAAGCTCATTCCTAAAGCTTCAATAGCACTTGACATTGTGTTAGCCGTATACATGCCACCACATGCACCAGCGCCAGGGCAAGAATTCTTCACAATGCCTTTAAAATCTTCTTCACTTAAATTGCCTGCTATCTTTTGGCCGAGAGCTTCAAACGCCGAAACAATATTCAGATCCTGACCTTTATAATGTCCCGGAGCAATGGTACCACCATAAACCATTATTGAAGGACGATTCAATCTGCCCATTGCCATTATTGAGCCTGGCATATTTTTATCGCAGCCTGGTACTGCTATCAATGCATCGTAATATTGTGCCCCACAAACTGCTTCAATAGAATCTGCAATAATATCCCGGCTTACGAGTGAATAACGCATTCCATCAGTGCCATTGCTCATGCCATCGCTAACCCCGATCGTATTAAATATTAATCCAACCAAATCATTATCCCATACACCTTGCTTAACAATCTTTGCAAGATCATTCAAATGCATGTTGCAGGTATTGCCATCATAACCCATACTTACAATGCCTACCTGTGGCTTTTTAAGATCATCATCTGTTAAACCAATACCATAGAACATAGCCTGAGCCGCAGGTTGGGTAACATCTTGTGTAATGGTTTTGCTGTATTTATTAAAGAGCCCCATCCCGGCCTTCCCCGAAGAAGCCCTATCCCGGCCTTCCCCAACGGGGAAGGAGTTCTGATCGTTAATATTTTTTGAATCGTTTTCCATTAATATTTTATTTTAACCCCATCCCGGCCAAGGGGAAGGAGTTTAAGCGTTTAGTTAATTTCTAATTGCATTTCTATTTTAGGCACAATGGTTCCCGGTTCTCCACCGTTGGGGGAGTTAGAGGGGGCTTCTACTCTTTGTTTATATGCCTCCTGTATTACTTTAGAAAGTGTTTGGTTCCATGGCTTGGGGAATTTTATATCATCCAAAGATTCCCAACCGATAATTTCTGCAGCAGTTCCACAGAAAAAAGCTGCATCTGCATTTTTTAATTCATCAATTGTAAAACTTTTTTCTTCTATTGTAATATCAAGCTCATCGCATATTTCAATAACTGTTGCTCTTGTTATGCCTGGTAAGATGTTTCCTTTTTCAGGGGTAAAAAGTTTTCCATCTTTTTCAAAAAAAATATTTGCCCCGGGGCCTTCAGCCACGTTATCATTCATATCAAGCAACAGCGCTTCGTCATATCCATTTGCTTTTGCTTCATGACTTGCAAGCAAAGAGTTTACATAATGGCCTGATGCTTTTGCTTCTATTTTAAAACCTTTGGGATTAGGCCTTTGAAAGGAAGATGTCATTACTCTTAATAATTTTTCACCCAGAAATGGTTGCATCTTCCATACTGCAATCATAATGTATGATTCTTTGTTCATGGCAAAACTCATATTCGCAGGTGCATACACAAGCGGGC
>JBDSAQ010000489.1:0-24071 GCA_039922095.1 Ginsengibacter sp.
GCTGTAGAACTTGGTTTTGAGAAGTTGCTTTTAAAAGATGAAACCTTAAAATGTTTTTTTGTGGGCAATCCTGAATCAAAATACTTTCAAAGTAAAACCTTCTCTGGAATTTTAAAATACATTCAAACCCAAACCAATAAAGCCAGGCTTAAACAGTCAGGAAAAAATGGAATTTTAATTGTAGAAAAAATAAAATCTATGGGTGAGGTTTGGAAGTTTTTAAAGAAGATGGAGGAGAGTATTGATTGACGATGAATGTTTTGATGAGACTTAATAAATATTGACCAGAGATTTAGCATGAATAACTCATAAGGGCGGCCTAACACATCATCGTAATCTTTTTTGTTTTAATGTTTTAACACACGTTATAGTTTTAGCATTAATATTATTATACTCTTTATGCCTCTATATCCACACAATCGTGATCATTAATTCTATTCAAACAATGAAAGAAAATTAGCAGCGTTTGATTTAATACTATAGTTTTTTTCCACCTTATCTCTTCCTGCCATTCCCATCTTTTCTCTAAGGGTTTTATTATTCAATAGCATTTCCAGTGCCAGATACCACTGCTCGTTGGAGTTACATAAAAACCCATTTACATTTTCCTCTATAATATTTTTGTTAACCCCTACCGGAGAGGCAACCCCCGGTATACCTAAAGCTAAAAACTGGATGATTTTAAATCCACACTTGCCCCGTTCAAATTCTGTATCTGAAAGTGGCATTATACCAATATTAATCTGTAGCAGATCTGTAATCTCGGTTTCCTTATTCCATTTCAAAAATTTAAATCCTTTTAAGGGTAGTTGAGGGTTCTTATCTGCTATTACAATAAAATCAAAAGAATATTTTTCTTCCAACTCCTGAAGCACCCCTACTATTTGATTAAGGTAAACTAATGTAGAAAAAGTACCAGTCCACCCTATACATACTTTTTCGGTATCATGGGATTTTAAGGTATTATGGCGATATTCAGTATCAACACAGGTAGGGTTTAAGATAGAATTTGAATTATATTTTACAGCATAATTGTATAAATACATATTCCCCACGGATATTTTATAGGACCACCGGCATATATATTTGATCTTCCAAGAGCATTTGGTAAACCTTATCCACCTGTTATTATCAGAAACCAGGGGAACCCATATCGAATCATCAAAATCGAAAATCAGTTTTTTTCTAAATATATGTGTGTATATCCATTCAAAAACAGGCGGACCTACAGGTGAGGCTTCCCGGTAAACAACAATAAAATCATATTGTGGTACTTTTAGCAGCCCAATAAGTCTTTTGGAAAACCCTTTTATTACACCAAATATTTTTTGAAAGTAATAGCCTTCCTGATAAATTATTTTTCTTGTAGATTCGTCAATAAATGATTGAACATCAAAAACTATATTGTTTTCTTTTAATATTCCCTTGTATAGTTCTAATCTAAACCTTTGGCTTGGAGAAATTCCTGCGGGGGATTGAACTATAAATAATATTTTTTTCATCTCCTAATATTACAGGATTACAGGTAATGCTCATTAAGGCCGCTTTTAAATACCGAAGCACTTCTGATTTTTTTTACCACCCTAAAAAGAGATAAAAAATATTTAATGCAGAATAATACGTAAAACATTTTACGTTTACCAAACCTTAGTGCATGTATAATGTTTTTAAATCCTGCACTTCTTTTATTCTTTAGCAATTGGGTAAAGCCGTAGAAGAAAAAATACGTTTGTAATCTATAATCCTTCAGCGATACTTTCTCAATATTAATAAAATATTCCAGTTGATCTTCGTAAAAATTTTCATCAAGAAACTGATTACTTATTCCCTTATTATTATAAATGGTCACTATTTCAGGTATATATTTTTTCTTAAGTAAGTGGTTTCTGTAAATGCGTAAATTCAATTCATAATCAGCCAATATCTTATATTTTAAATTAAATGCTCCAATTATTTCAAAAATGCTTTTTTTATAAAAGATACCCTGGTGATTAATGTTACAATTGATTAACTGATCATAAGTCCGGCTTCCCCCAAATATTTTTCCATTGCTTTTTATTATTACATTTCCATACGCAAAATCCGTACAATCTAAATTATAATTTTTGTTCTCTGCAAATATTTTTGTTAATACGTTCTCGTTATAAAATATATCATCGGCACCCAAAAAAATAATCCAATCTCCGGTACTTGCTTTTATCCCTTTGTTCATTGCATCGTAAATGCCACTGTCTTTTTCACTTACACAGTATGCAAGTTTGGGTTGGTACTTTTTTATTATTTCTAAGGTGCTATCTGTGCTTCCGCCGTCAATTATTATGTATTCAATATTTTTATAAGACTGATTAATTATACTTAGAATCGTATTTTCCAAAGTAGCCGATGCATTGTATGTAACGGTAATCACCGAGATTTTATCCATTTTATAAATGACCTTAAGTTTCAAATCCAACTTTCATCCTTTTTTTACAAATGGATTTATAATTTAACTTTCTCAAATAATCTATTATTGCCATTATCAATCAGGTGCTTCAAATACATATAATGATCCTTACTAACTATGTTTAAAAATTTTAAGCTAAGTGCAGGTCGCTTAAAGAAAAAAATAAGAATATTCCACTTAAAATTTAGCCTGAGTTTTTGATATACTCCGGGGAAGTTTGCTTTAACATAGGCTATGAATCTATGGTAGTCAGTTTTGCTTTGAGGAGCAAATTGCACGGATATAGACCTGGCATATAAAAAAGCTGAATCAGTTTTCCATTTATCTAATTTCTTTTTAGGAATTATGCTATTCTCCAAAGCAGTATTGTAGGGTTCAGTAATGTAGATAAAATTATCAATTGCCTGTTCAATATTAATACCTAAAGATGCAATCCCGTCATGAATTCTATGCATGTAACTGGCCTTGTTAATCAAAGCCACATTACCTAATAACATAAGTTTTAAATTAGACAAAACATCCATTGCAGTACATGGCTTTTCAAAAGGATTAAGACCTAAAAATGTTTCTCTATGCATTAGAGCGGCTGCCCAACTAACTGTTTTTATATGTGGAAACTGCAGGAACAAATCATTGCCTTTAATAAATTGCTTATTAAAAATGCCACCTTGATCTATTTCGGTTTTTTTTGTGTCTTCATAAAACCTGGTATATCTTCCCAATACCAGGAGTACATTGTTATACTTATTAATAAGAGATACTGATTCACTTATAAATGAGTTATTAATAAAATAGTCATCGCTTGAAAGATAGGTTATGTATTTTCCATTGGCTCTTTCCGTGGCTAACTTAAAATTCGCAATCATACCGATGTTACTTTCATTCCGGAAATACTTAATTTTTTTGTCATGTAAATATTTCCTTATTAGCAAGTCGGTATTGTCTGTACTTGCATTATCACTTATAACTATTTCAAGATTTTTATAATCCTGTAATAACACGGAATTAATTGTTTCAGAAATATATTTCTCCCGGTTATATGAAGTTATTATCACACTTACCAAGGGTAAGCTATCATGTTCATTGCTCATCTGACTGGATATTTTGTTATTTTTTTTATCAACGCTATTGCATACGGCATATTCAAAAATGAAATTATTAATGTGATCAGGCCTATACTAAATAGCAAAAAAAAAGAAATTGGTAATTGAGGAAAGAAATATTGCAAAAAACCCTTAATAAGCCCAACGGTAACCAATGGGGGTAACATAGGCAATAAAGTATCATTGATATACCACCTGGTAAGTTCATTTTTAAGAAGTGTGCGGTGCATGATGGGTTGGCTTATAAATACGTAACCTGCATTTACAATTATCCAAACAAATGTTGCTCCAATTGCTCCATACAAATTGGTCCATACAAATAACATAGGCACCAAAACTATTGCAGCGATGGTATTTTGATATATGGTAAATTTTGTGAGACCATTTGCCAATAGTAAGTTATAAGGCATAACCATTAAGGAATTTAAAATACTGCCTACTATAAGGATCTGCGCCATTTGGTAAGTATTCTCTGATGTAGTACTGTTTCCGGTCCATATAAATAAAATGTCTTTGGTGAAAAAAAGAAGAACAAAGCATACCGGAAAAATTAAAGTTGACATTAACCGTGATGCCTGGTGATATAATCTTTTTAACTCGATATCATTTTTGCTTGCTATAAGGTGCGTAAACCTGGGGAAAAAAGTTAAACTTATAGGGCCAACAATCAAACTAACACTGGTAGCTATAGTAAATGCTAACGTATAATATCCGAATTGCGATAAAGGTAATATCTTACTAAGTACAATTTTATCAATTTGACCTATAAAAAAAGTAATAAAGCTGATTCCTGTCATGCCTGCTGCAAACCGCCAGATAATTTTAATTTGTATTCTTGAAAATATTGGCTTCCCAGAATGAGCAGGCATTCTGTTCCACAAGCCCCAACGTATTATTATAACATATAAAAAACTTATTACTGCCTGCCACAAAAAAAATGCCTGCAACGTGGATGAAAAATATTTAAGAATTATAATAACACCAGCAGCCCTAATTGTTGTCATAACAACAGTTATCACATTGTTAAGTACTTGTCTTTCCAGACCGGTTAAGCCCCCGCTATACAAGCTTATCGGCCATTGAAATGCAACCACAGCTCCCATAAATATTATTGACCTTTTTACTGTGGTTAGTGGCAAACTTTCAACATTAACCCAATGGTTGGCAATAAAACCTGACAAGGCAACAATTGAAAAGCAAATTATAATTCCAATCAGCCAGTAAATTCTTTCTAAGGAGAATGTGAGATCTCTGATATCTTTTGTAGAACGGTTTTCCGATTTATACTTAGCTAATTCACGATTTAGAGTAGTACTTAATCCAAGATCTAAAACTGTCATTGAGCCTATAAGAGTTGCATAGAATCCAATTAACCCATAAGATTCAATACCCAAATATTTTATATACTGCGGAATTAAGAGAATTGCTATAGCCGCTGACCATATTTTTCCAACCAGGTTTGCTACAATATTTTTTTTTATAGATGACATTTTATTCTATTGGCACATTAAAAAATCCTTGTGCATATGACTTATTTGATTCTTTAATTATAATTTCACCATTTTGGGTTTTATAAACAACCCTATTACCAGGAATGTCAGTTTCAAAAATATTAGTGTAGGCACTTATAGATACTTTCTTTCCAATTTTACAATTACCGATTACTGAGCTATGTGCTGTTAAAGAAACACCTGTATCGAAAACCGGATATATTCCGTTATGTGATCCAACAGTACATCCTTGCAGGGCAACAAAAAAATTTGAATAGGTTGCTTTACCAAGCATAGTGCCTACACAATGAAAAAGTAAAAAAATATCTGGAAGATGTGTGTCATACATGCAATCTAAACCATGTAAAGTCTTATTTAAGTAATAAAGTTTATTGCATACATCCTTGTCAAATTTTTCCCGCCATATTGTATTTGCCAAATACCATAAATACATTACATAATGATCACTATACAAATGATTAAAATAAGTGTTATTGCCGTCGTTGTATTGTTTTAGCTGGCAGTATTTGTAACAATATTCCAGCTTATCTAAGGCAACAGTAACTGCAGTATCAAAATGAGCTAAGTTTACAATTTTATGATCGGGGAAAAAAAAGTTCAACTGTTTTGAAGTATAATCCTGAAGTTGTTTTTTAGATAACGATGTTATCATTCGTGAATATTTAATTTACTTCTGCAAAAGCATTGAGCTAATAACCGGTAGATTCTTTGCAATTAAAGAATATTTATTACATCCCTTGCATAATATCAGCATTAACTATACAATAAACTATTTGTGGTTTTAGAATATTTTTTCTTACTTACTTTCTTTACCTGTTATCATTTTTAATTTCTCATTATCACCCCAAAAACTCATTGGTTCATAGTCTGCATAAGGATGATAGCCTAAGTTGAGTTGAATATGCTGTTGTTTTTGATTTAGATAATCTGTTACAAGTTTTTTCACTGTTACAGGCGTACCATTGCTGCAATTGATAATTCCGGTTACATTATTTTGTAAAGCAATTTTTACAATATACTCTGCTACTTTTTCTACTGGTAAATAATCTCTTTCCTGCTCCCCTCCACTCATATCAAATACTGTTTTTTTATTTGCCAGTGCATTATCTAATTGCGAAAGTAAGGAGTTAGCGCTTTGTCCCCTTCCATACATATAGAATAACCGAACCCATTTAAGCTGGAAATATTTTTGATTTTGATATTGTTGAAGCTGTTTCCGGAGTGTGTCTTTAGCTAATGCATAAGCGTTAGCAGGCTTTGTTTCCATTTCTTCTGACAAACATCCTTCTATCATTCCATATTCAAAGCAAGTACCGGTGATAGTAATATTACTTAATCCGTTATCAATACAATTTTTTAGAAAGGAATAATGCCTGGGCAAATTTTCTTCAACATGAAAAGTTTTTTTGTAATTTGGCAAACCTTCCCATGCAAGATGAATCATCATATCCGGCTTCTCAAAATAATGATAGTAATCAACCTTATTGTCAAATTCTTTTAAATTAAAAGGAATATATCTAACAACTGAAAACCACGAAGCCATTTTTGCTTTTCCTTCATTAGAGGATGTTGCAATCACTTTGCAATTATTTTTTAGTAATGCATTAATAACATAGTTGCCTATAAAGCCCGTAGCCCCTGTGACCAATATATTTTTCATTTTGTTTATAAAAGCTGTAATTCAGGGATTGGCATTACAAATTTTGCGCCCCAGTCTTTTACATAGTTTAGCTGTTGCATTATTTCCTCTTTCAAATTCCAGGGAAGAATAATAATATAGTCAGGTTTGTCATTTTTTAAAAATGCTTCATCCACTACAGGTATATGACTTGCCGGTAAAAATTTATTTTGCTTGTTTGGATTAGCATCTACAACATATCTGATTAAGTCATTTTTAATACCACAGTAGTTTAATAAAGTATTGCTCTTTGCTGCGGCACCATATGCAGCTACTTTTTTCCCTGCTCTTTTTTGGTCAATCAAAAATTCTATTAAATCTAACTTTAACTGCAAAGCCCTCTGCTGAAAATTATCGTAATACATTAATGAATTCAATCCCTTATCCAACTCCTGCATTAAAAGCGCATTAACCTTTTCAGATATTGGCTTGCTTTCGTCTTCAGAATGCTTTGCATAAATACGTAAGGATCCTCCGTGGGTAGCCAGTTCATCTACATCAAAGAGTTGCAATCTCTGAGATTCAAAAATTTGTTTAACGGTATAAAGTGAGAGATAAGAAAAGTGCTCATGGTAGATAGTATCAAACTGATTATTATCCACGAGTTGCATCAGGTGAGGAAATTCCATTGTGATAACCCCGTTATCTTTCAAAATTAATTTCATCCCTAAAACAAAATCTACAATATCCGGTACATGCGCCAGTACATTGTTGCCCAGGAGAAGATCTGCCTTTACATCCCAGGTGTTAGCAAAACGCTCTGCCAGCTCTGATCCAAAAAAGTCTATTACCGTTTTTATACCTTTACCAATAGCAATTTCAGCAGTATTAGCGGTGGGTTCAATCCCCATTACCGGAATATCTTTCTCTTTAAAATATTGCAGAAGATACCCGTCATTTGATGCCAGTTCGATAATTAATGATTCACTTGTGTAGCTAAAGCGTTCTATCATCATATCCGTATAAGCTTTGGCATGTTTCAACCATGAGCTGCTGTAAGATGAGAAATAAGCATAATTGCTATCAAAAATAGCATCTGACTTTTTATACTCATCTATCTGCACTAAAAAACAATTATCACATACAAATACTTTTAAAGGGTAAAAGGTTTCCGGCTCATTTAATTGCTCTTCTGAAAGAAAAGAGTTTGACGCAGGGGAGTTAACCATGTCTATCAAAGTATATGAAAGAGAATGTTTACAAAAGCGGCAGTTCATATTTATACTCCTTTAAAATCTTTATCCAAATAATTATGCATCTTATCCCTATCAGATAAAGCGGTTACGGAAATAGGCCAATGAATATTCAACATTTGATCATCATATCTTAACCCTTCTTCAGCACCGGGGGTATACATTGCTGTGTGATGATAGATCAATTCAGAATTGTTAGCTAATGATTGAAAGCCATGCGCAAATCCTTCTGGTATATAAATCATTTTCTTATTGCCGGCTGAAATTTCCACACCGAAATAATTTAAAAAAGTTGGTGATCTCTCCCTTATATCAACTACAACATCATAAACAGCACCGGCTATACATCTAACCAACTTTATTTCAGCAAATGGAGGCCTTTGAAAATGCATACCTCTTATTGTACCAGCTTGTTTAGTAAACGAATGGTTAAGCTGAAGCCATTCTTTTTCATGGCCAATGTTACTGAATTCATCTTTACAAAAAACTCTGGAAAACCACCCTCTTTCATCTGCAATAGGTTCTAATTCTATTACATAAATTCCTTGCAATGAAGTTTCATTAAATATCATCGTTGCAGATAATTTTTAATTTGATATAAAGTATAATCAAATTTATCTTCACTCCTTTGCCTGTACCAATCCATTGTCCATTGTATAGCTTCTTTACTGTTAAGCTTTGGCTTCCAGTTTAATTCCCTTTTTGCTTTACTTATATCCAGTTTAAGTAAGCCCGCTTCATGAGGGTCCACCTTATCTGAGGCATCAATCCAGTTGCCTTTACCCCAGCATGATATTGCAATTTCAACCAACTTGTTTACTGGTAAATGATCATCTTCTTCAGGACCAAAATTATACGGACCTGAAAACCGGTCAGGATTTTGATGAAGCAAGGCTCCCAGTAAAAGGTAACCCCCCAATGGCTCTAATACATGTTGCCACGGCCTTACAGCAGATTGATTTCTTATATTAACAGGGTTGTGAGCCATTAATGAACGAATAATGTCAGGAACAATCCTGTCTTTATTCCAATCGCCACCCCCTATTACATTGCCTGCCCTTACAGTTGCAATCGCCTTTTGGTGTGTACTATAGTCAGCATTATAAAAAAAAGAATTACGAAAAGAGCTAACAACTATTTCCGTGCACGCCTTACTTGCACTGTATGGATCGTAGCCCCCTAACACATCTGTTTCTTTATATAAATAATTAATTTCATTGTTTTCGTAAACCTTATCTGTAGTAACTATTACTACGGTGCATTTGTTCTTTAAACTAATAACACCTTCTAACAGATTAGCTGTTCCTGTGGCATTTATGTCAAAGGTTTCTGCAGGAATTTCATATGAACGCCGTACTAATGATTGCGCCGCAAAATGAAAAATATAATCTGGTTGAAAATTTAAAAGTTCAGTCTGTAATTTTTCTTTGTCTCTTACATCTGCAATAATATTTTCAAAGGTCAAAAAAGACGAGACATTATTGAATAAGCTTTGCTCATCTGCTTTCAACGCATATCCCTTTATTTCAGCGCCAGCTAAATGCAGCCATGTTATAAACCAGGAGCCTTTAAAACCGGTATGGCCTGTAACAAAAACTTTTTTGTTACGATAATGCTGATCTATATTTTTAAGCATTACCAAATTTTCCATTTTGCCTCGTTTGATTCCCAAAGTTCTTCCAACTCAATTCTATCCCGCATTGCATCCATGCACTTCCAAAAGCCATAATGTTTGAACGAAACTAACTCGCCGGCATTTGTAAGACTAACCAGCGGTGAGTCTTCCCACATTATATCATCTGAATCTTCCGGCAGGTAATTAAAAATACCAGGCTCTAAAACAAAATAGCCTCCATTGATCCACAACCCCTCATCGTCTTGCTTTTCCTTGAAATTTACCACTGTTCCTTCTTTATTTATTTTCATGTTTCCGAAGCGACCTGGCGGCTGCACAGCAGTTACAGTAGCTAATTTTTTGTGTTTTTTATGAAACCTAACCAGTTCGTTAATATTAATATCGCTAACACCGTCGCCATAAGTAAGCATAAAAGTATCCCCGTTTAAATATTTTTTTACCTGCCTTAGGCGTCCGGCTGTTTTCGTATCTTTTCCGGTATCAACCAAAGTAACTTTAAAAGATTCCGCATTGGTATAATGCACATCTAATTTATTATTTTGAACCTCAACAGTTACATCTGAATTGTATAAAAAGTAATTAAGAAAATATTCTTTTATAATATGAGCTTTATATCCGCAGCAAATGATAAATTCATTATGACCATAGCTTTCATAAATTTTCATTATATGCCAGATGATAGGCCTTCCGCCGATTTCTATCATCGGCTTTGGCTTCAAATGAGACTCCTCTGATATCCTCGTGCCTAATCCGCCTGCAAAAATTACAACCTTCATATTATTAAATATTAAAACTTCAACCTTTTAACTAATTATCCTCCGCAAGTAATCACCGTAGCCGCTTTTGGCAAATTTTTTTGCAAGATCAGCCAGTTGTTCTTTATTAATAAATTTCATCCTGTAGGCTATTTCTTCCGGGCAACCAATTTTTAGCCCCTGGCGTTTTTCAATTACCCGTACGAATTCTGAAGCATCATGAAGTGATTCAAAAGTGCCTGTATCCAACCAGGCAAAACCCCTGTCTAAAACTCTTACTTTCAATTTTTTATCCTGCAAATATATCCTGTTTACATCCGTTATTTCGTATTCCCCTCTTGAACTCTGTTGGATGTTTTTTGCAATGTTCACTACTTTATTATCATAAAAATATAATCCTGGTACTGCATAATTACTTTTAGGTTGTGCTGGTTTTTCTTCAATACTTATTCCAGTGAACGAAGAATCAAATTCAACCACACCATATCTTTCAGGATCAATTACCGGGTATGCAAAAATCACAGCGCCATCAGGGTTTACCGAAGATTGTAATAATTTACTAAAGCCACTTCCATAAAAAATATTGTCGCCCAAAATTAAAGCCACGGCTTCATTGCCGATAAATTTTTCGCCAATTACAAATGCTTGTGCCAGGCCGTTTGGCACTTCCTGTTTTGCATACCCGATCTTGCAACCCCATTGTGCCCCATTTCCTAATAATCTCTCGAACTGTTCCTGGTCTTCCGGAGTTGTTATGATAAGTATATCACTAATACCAGCAAGCATTAAAGTGCTTAAGGGATAGTAGATCATTGGTTTATCATACACTGGCATTAACTGTTTGCTTATACCCATTGTTATTGGATAAAGTCTTGTGCCTGAACCTCCGGCTAAAATAATTCCTTTCATTAGGGTTTAGGAGTTTAGGGGGTTAGAAGAGGTCAGAAGTTTAGGGGTTAGAAAATTTAGAAATTCTAATTTCATTTTTTTGTTGAGATTTTCGAATACCTGCAATTAAGAAAGTTTGTTTTTCTATCTTTTCTCTTCCTGCATTATACAGTTCAGGTGTTACAAATTCAAGATCGTTTGCTATAATTAAATCATTTAATAATTCAATTGTACTGCTGTAAGATATTGTGCTGAAATGAGATTGGTCTTTTGCAGTTTTACGGGATGTTCCTTCAGCAATATTGGATGCAATAGAAATAACGGCGCGGCGCATTTGCGATATCATACCATACTTTTCATCTATAGGAAAGCTTCTTGTAATAGTATAAATCCATACAGCCAATTGGCGTGCATGCTGCCAGCATTCCAGTTTTTCAAATGAATAAATTCTCATAGCTAACTATTTTTATTTAATCCTTAATCAAATCCCCCTAAACTTCTAAACCCCTAAACTCCTAAACTGCATATTGCTTTTCATAATAAGTAAGGTAGTCACCACTTGTTACATGAATCAACCACTCTGTATTATTTAAATACCAATCAATTGTTTTTGATATGCCTTCTTCAAATTGCAAAGATGGTTTCCAGCCCAGTTCTTTCATTAGCTTACTGGCATCAATTGCATATCTCAAATCGTGTCCTGCTCTGTCTTTCACAAATGTTATCAGTTTTTCTGATGTTCCTTTTTCTCTTCTCAATTTTTCATCCATTTGCCGGCAAAGCTCTTTAATAATATCAATATTTTTCCATTCATTGTGGCCGCCAATATTGTAAGTTTCCCCAACTCTTCCTTTATGGAAAATAAGATCTATTGCCTTAACATGATCTTCTACGTATAACCAGTCTCTTATATTTTCTCCTTTACCATATACGGGCAAAGGCTTGTTGTGGATAATATTATTTATACAAAGAGGAATAAGCTTTTCAGGAAAATGATATGGGCCGTAATTATTAGAGCAATTGGAAATAATTACTGGTAATTGATAGGTATGATAAAAAGCCCTTACCAAATGATCTGAAGATGCCTTGGATGCTGAATACGGACTCCGCGGATCATAGGGTGTTTTTTCCGTGAATAATCCTGTATCACTCAATGAGCCATAAACTTCATCCGTTGAAATATGGTAAAATAATTTATTGCTAAAATCATCTTTCCAAAAAGCCTTAGCTGTTTGAAGCAGTGTTCCAGTACCTATAACATTCGTTTGTACAAATGCCAAAGGATCATTTATTGATCTGTCTACATGGCTTTCTGCAGCGCAATGCAGTATGCTGGTAAATTTATATTTAGTAAAAAGCTGTTCTATTGATAAGCTATCGGCAATATCGCCCTTTACAAAAGTATAGTTGGGCTGTTTTTCTATATCCCGGAGATTTTCAAGATTTCCGGCATAAGTTAATTTATCAAGATTAATTACCTGGTAAGAGGGATACTTATTTACAAACAAACGGGTTAGGTGAGAACCGATGAAACCTGCGCCTCCTGTAATAAGAATTGTGTGTTGCATTAGAAACTATAATATAGGGCGGCAAAAGTATACTTAAACTATTAACTAAATTTATAATCTGGCCACAACATTGTCCCGGATTATGTAAGCGCTATTATCTCCCCCGCAAAAGGCTTTTCCTTCATTATTAAAATGCAATTTATAGCCAGCCTCACTTATCCATCCCGCAAATATTGCAGGGTTTCCGACCATTATACTATGTGCCGAAACATTTTTGGTTACAACCGCCCCTGCACCTATCATTGCAAAATTACCCACAGTAATACCGCATACAATAGTTGCATTTGCCCCAATGGAACTGCCCTTCTTTATCAGTGTTTTTTTAAACTCTTTTTTTCGTTCTAAAAAACTTCTGGGATTAATTACATTAGTAAAAACCACTGAAGGACCAATAAACACATTATCTTCCATTTCAACGCCATTATAAACGGAAACATTATTTTGAATTTTTACACCATTACCGATGGTTACATTATTATCAATAAAACAATTTTGACCAATATTGCAATTTTGACCAATGATGGCTTTCGGCATAACATGGCAAAAATGCCAAATATTTGTTTGTTCGCCTATTATAGCACCATCGTCTATAATGGATGAATAATGTATAAAATAATTTATGTCCATATTTTGCGAGGCCGAAATTAAACAATAAAAATAAAGCTCGTCCAAATCTCCATACAAAGGTTACTCTTCAAAGCACACCTGTTCACTACTATTTATGATATTGATTTAAATTCCAGCTTTCTTCTCTCTTATTCTATTAACCCCAAAAATCATGGTTCAGGCAATATCCCGGCTCAGACATTACCTTTGCCCCCATGCACTATGCTTCAGTTGAAAATATCGGTAAATCTTTTGGAATTAGAACACTTTTTAAAAACATTAGCTTTTATGTAGAGGAAGGAGATAAAATAGCTTTTGTAGCCAGAAATGGTACAGGAAAGTCTACGTTATTAAAAATAATTGCGGGGCTTGATACTGCCGGTAGCGGAACTGTTTGGGTTCATAAAGATGTAAAGGTTATCATGTTGCAGCAGGATACTGCTTTTGATAATGATAGATCAATTTGGGATAACGTATTGAGGCTTGATAACCCTGTTATAAAAGTGGTAAAAGAATATGAAATGTATTTAGAGGAAGGAGGCCACGACGAAGCAAAACTGAACAGCCTGATTGATACACTTGGGGAGCTAAATGCCTGGAACTTTGAGAGTGACCTGAAACAGATCCTGGGCAAGCTTAATTTGCATCATTTAAATGAACCGGTAAAAAACTTAAGCGGGGGACAAAGGAAAAGAGTTGCGCTGGCGCAGGCATTAATAGAATCTCAGATACACGAAGGAAGATGCTTGCTTATACTGGACGAGCCAACGAACCATCTTGATGTGGAAATGATAGAGTGGCTGGAAAATTTTCTTTCTTCTCAAAAAAGCACCTTGCTTTTGGTAACGCATGATCGCTATTTTTTAGATGCTGTTTGCAATGAGATCATCGAACTTGAAGATGAAAAGCTGTACGTGTATAAAGGTGACTATGATTATTTTCTTGAGCAAAAATCCTTACGCCAGGAAGTGCAGCAAAGTGAATTACAAAAAGATAAAAATATTTTTAGAAAAGAGCTTGAATGGATGCGAAAGCAGCCAAAGGCACGCACCACAAAATCGAAAAGCAGGCAGGATGCATTTGCACAAATTGAAGAAAGAGTTAGTCAGCAAAAAGATGATACAGAGATTTCTTTGCAGGTAAAAATGACGAGGCTTGGGGGTAAGGTAATTGAAATGAAAAAAGTATACAAAAGCTATGGCGATAAACCTTTAATCAAGGCGTTTGATTATACATTTAAAAGAGGAGAACGCATTGGAATCGTAGGGAAGAATGGAGTAGGTAAATCAACAATTTTAAAGATTGCCTTGGGGACCGAGCCTCCAGATAGTGGCAAAATAAATCATGGGGAAACGGTAGTGTTCGGAAATTTTGCCCAGGAGGGTTTGCAATACAAAGAAGATAAAAGGGCTATAGAATATGTGAAAGATTTTGCAGACTTTTTTCCCCTGGCAGATGGAAGTAAGATCAGCGCTTCACAATTCATGGAAAAATTTGGTTTTAATGCTCAACAGCAATTTACTCCTCTGAGTAAATTAAGCGGCGGTGAAAAAAGAAGATTGCATTTATTAAGTGTGTTGTTTCTTAACCCCAATTTTTTAATTCTCGATGAACCTACTAATGATCTTGATTTGCAAACATTGAGAACTCTTGAGGAATTTTTGAAAGAGTTTCCCGGATGTATTTTAATTGTTAGTCATGACCGGTATTTTATGGATCGTGTAGTTGATCATTTATTTGCTTTTGAAGGAGATGGAATTATAAAAGATTTTCCTGGTAATTATTCAGAATATCGTACCTGGAAAGTAAGTGAAGCAAGCAGTAATGCACAACCTGTAATTACAAATAAGCAAATACAAATAATAAATACTTCTAAAGATGCCAAATCAAAAATTTCTTTTAAAGAAAAAAAGGAATTTGATTTATTAGAACAGGAAATGTCTGCTTTGCAAAAAGAAAAGGTTGCCCTTGAAGAAAAAATGAATACAGGCTCACTTAGTTTTAATGAATTGCAAAGAGCTGCCGAACGTATTGATGCAATAATAAAATTATTAGATCAGAAAGAAACAAGGTGGCTTGAACTGGGGGAAAAGAGCGAGGCCTCTTTTTCGTAAGATTAACTTAATTCAAAAAAAAGGTTTATATTTAAGAAATTTTATATTTATGAATGCCTATTTTTTTGCAATAGTTTCATATGATATGGAATTTTCTTTATAGCGATCACCTCTGCCATAAGGTTACCTAAATAGGTAAGCAAACGAATATACAGCATAACTCGTTTGATCATTAAATTTTAGACATAAACAATAAGTGACAATCCTATTATTATTCCGGGGCAAGTCATGTATTGTATTTAAAATTTTGAGGGGGAACTAAATACCAATACAACCATAACTAGTGGATAAGAATGTGTTTAGATTATGAATATTTTTTGCTCCAAAAAAGGGAGGGTTGAGAAAATAAATAACATAAAAAATGTATTGAACCTATAAAAAAAACAATAATTAACTTCCTATTAACTGAAAATAAGGATGATGTTGATAAATTCCCTGAAAACTAAAATCTAAGGGTTTTGAACAAAGTACTTTTGCACCCTCATTGAAAATCCCCTGAAAAAGACGAAATAAATCTATTGGATTTCATTAATAAATCTAACCTAAAAATTTATCGCATGAAAAATTTTATTATTATTTTTTTTCTTTTTGTAACCAGCTATTCACAAGCCAAAACTTATTATTTCTCCGGGGTTTCGGGAGATGATTCCCGAACTTCTACGCAGGCTCAAAATCCTTCTACTCCATGGAAAACATTGACTAAACTAAATTCCTTTTTTGCCAGTGTTAATCCGGGAGATTCAGTTTTATTAAAGCGTGGTGAAACATTTTATGGATCAATTAATATTGATAATAACTCCGGTACTGCAACTTCTCCAATTGTAATAGGTGCATTTGGCACAGGAAACAGGCCGGTTATAACAGGTTTAAAAACGCTTGCCACCTGGGCTTCGGTAGGTAATGGTATTTATGAAAGCTATAACTCTGCTTTTGATACAACTGTGAATATGGTACTTTTAGATGGAGATGAACAACAAATAGGCCGGTATCCTAATACCGATGCTCCTTCCGGCGGATATCTTTATTTAGAATCACATTCCGGCACTACCTCAATCACAGATAATGAATTCACTGCTGCCACAAACTACTGGGCAGGAGCTGAAATTGTAGTAAGGCAAAAACGTTGGATACTTGACAGGGCTACCATAACATCTCATACGGGCACTACAATTAAACACACTCCATTATCCAGTACACCTTACGATGATTATGGTTATTTTATACAGGACCACATAAAAACACTTGATAAGCTTGGTGAATGGTGTTACAATCCTTCCACAAAGAAACTAAGTATGTATTTTGGTTCAAACTCTCCATCTTCTTATGTGGTACAGGCAGCAACTATTACAGATTTAGTTTATGCAAATTGGGGAAGCTATATTGTGTTTGATAATCTTGTTGTTAGGGGAGCTAACGAGAATGGTTTTAATATTTATGCTGGCTCAAATAGTTCTGTAACCAATTGTGATATTCAGTTTTCAGGTATAAATGGAGTTAAAGTTTGGGGAAACCACCCTGATTTCACATTTGAAAGTAACAGTATTTCAAACTCAAATAATAATGGAATTGAGCTTGGGTATAGTGATAATGCGGTTGTAAGAAATAATAAAATAACCAACACATCAATTTTTGCCGGGATGGGCTTAAGTGACAACGGGAATGGTATTGGTATTCACAAGATTGACAATGGTAGCCTGGTTGAGTATAATGAAGTGCGTAACACAGGCTATACGGCTATATATTATACAGGCGATTATGTTACTGTAAAAAATAATTATGTAGATAGCTTTTGTATTACAAAGGATGACGGAGGCGGCATATATACTTATGGAGGTTCTGCTAATATTACACGTAAGGGGAGAAAGGTTACCGGTAATATTATATTAAACGGAGTAGGTGCGCCAAATGGCACAGATGAACTGGATAAGAGAGCTGCCCAGGGGATATATTTAGACGGTAATTCTTCAGGTGTAGAGGTTACCAAAAATACTGTTTCACAGGTAAACCGGGGTATATATTTCCATAACTGCCGTCAGATAAATGCCAATAATAATACATTCTATAACAACCTGGTGCAGCTATATATGTACCAGCAATCTTACTTATCACCTATAAGAAACAATACAATTACAAATAATATTATATTTTCAAAACTTCCTGCTCAACCAGCATCATCACTTATTTCAGAAGCAAATGACATTGCGCTTTTTGGCAGGTTTGACAGTAATTATTATGCAAGGCCATTAGATGACAGAATGGTAATCACTACAAATTTTGTAAGAAATTCAAGCCAGGTTTTACAAAATCTGGATTTAGAAGCCTGGAACAAACAATATAAAGAAGACAGCGCTTCAAAAAACTCACCTAAAGAAATTGCACCCTATAAACTAAATGCATTAGTTGGTGCTAATAAAGTAGCTTCTGCAGTTTCTACCGTATCAACTACCACAGGAATATATGTAAGTTCAGGTTCAATTTCTTTAAGTACAGCAGGGCTTTTGGACGGAAGCTATTTACAGGTATCCCCTTCCTCCAGGAATTCATATGTTAGTACAAAAATCGGTGCTCTTACTGCGGGGAAAAATTACATTTTAAAATATAGCGTGAGAGGCATTGTGGATAGTACCATGTCCATCGGAACATATTTCAAACAATTTGCTTCACCGTATACCGTACTTACGCCCACACAGTATCGTAAAGTAAGTACTACACGCAATAATTATGAGTTACTATTTACTCCCACAAAAAGTGAGACTTCAGCTTCCGTTGTATTTAAAGCAGATGACCAGAGTAAATATTATCTTGATAATATTTCAGTTTATGAAGCAGATGCAGACGTAACAGATCCTGATGATTCCATCAGGTTTGAATATAATACAAGTAAAACACCTAAAACCATTACTTTAAACGGAAGCTATATTGATACTAAAAATAAAAGCTATTCAAATAGCGTAGTGCTGCAGCCTTTTACCTCTTTAATTTTAATAAAATCTAAGGGTGCTCCTACAGTGAGTATTACCAGCCCTGTGAATAATGCTACTTTTACTGCTCTTTCAGATATTATAATAAATGCCACGGCTGCTGATGCAGATGGTACAATAACCAAAGTGGAGTTCTATAAGGGAACCACATTACTGGGTACCGATGTTTCAAGCCCCTATACCTTTACATGGAATAATGTTGTTGAAGGAACATATACATTGACAGCAAAGGCGATTAATAATAGTTCAATCTCTACAACATCTTCTCCAGTTACCATTTCAGTAACACCTTTAACTGTTGCTCCCACAGTAAGTATGACCAGCCCTTCTGATAATCAAATCTTTATTGCACCGACAAATATTGCTATGAAGGTAACAGCTGCTGATGCAGATGGTACAATAACTAAAGTAAAATTCTATAGTGGAACCAGATTACTGGGTACAGATACCACCTATCCTTATAGCTGTACATGGGCAAATGTTCCGGCAGGGAGTTATACTTTAACAGCACAGGCTACTGATGATGATGGTCTTGTTACTACATCTGCTGATGTTAATGTAACAGTTGACCCTCAAACATCAGGTAGAAGTGCCCGTTCAGGGGCATCCTCAATAGTGACAAATGAGAGCTATAAGCCTCAGACTTCTGAACTTTTAGATTTTCAACTTTCTCCTAATCCGGCAACTAATTTCATTCAAATAAATTTAGAACTTGTACCGGCCTCTCAAAAAGCAAATTTATCTATATTGAATTTGTCCGGAGGGATTTTAAAGAGTATTCCTGTAGTTCTATCCAATAATAAAATTATGGTAGATATTTCTTCACTCCCCGCTGGTATGTATGTCATGAAATTATCGAACGACAAATTTATAATTACTAAAAAGTTCATAAAAGTTAACTAAGACGCCACAGACCAATAATAAAAAGCTGCTTCAAAAATTGGAGCAGCTTTTTATTTGTGAAATCATTTAATAAATTTTTGCAACATTGAACCTAAGCCATTACTAATATTCTTTAGTGTGGTTGAGTCTTGCATCCCGGTCTTGCTTTGCCTTGCGTATTTCTCTGCTCCCACCTCGGGAGGGACTGGTAATTCTCTTGTATTCGTTTTTTTTATTTTGCATTATAATTTACCATTGACATAAATTGCCTTTTAAAAGAAAATATATTAGATCACTTATACATAGCATATAAAAAAATCATTATGATCACGGGAAAACAATTAATTGGCTTTTCAAAAATTGGTGATACAGGCACTGCTTTCAGCGACTTTAAAAAAATTGATAGTACTGGCATTCCTGTTTCCTTTTTTGAAGCTAACTATGAAAATGTTGATGAAGCAGTAAGCAAAGCAGCATCTGCTTTTGAAATATACAGGCACACCTCTTCAGGTGAAAAAATTTCTTTTTTAGAAAGAATTGCAGAAGAAATTGTTTCATTAGGAAGCATGCTTATTGATGTAACTAAACAGGAAACTTCCCTGCCACAACCCAGACTTGAAGGAGAGTTACAAAGAACATTGAACCAGATAAAATTATTTGTAAGCTTGCTAAAAGAAGGCTCATGGGTAAATGCTACTATTGATACTGCATTGCCAGACCGTGTGCCGTTACCAAAGCCAGACATAAGACAAATTCAGGTACCGTTAGGAATTGTAGCAGTGTTTGGTGCAAGCAATTTTCCTTATGCGTTTTCTGTTGCCGGAGGAGATACTATTTCTGCCTTTGCGGCTGGGTGCACTGTTGTTTGCAAAGCCCATCCTGCTCACCCTGCTACTTCTGAATTGGTTGGTGATTGTATTGTACGTGCTGCAAAAATAACCGGAATGCCCGATGGTATTTTTTCATTGCTGCAGGGCGCTGGTTATGAGCTTAGCAATAATATTGTGAAGCATCACGGCATTAGTGCGGTTGCATTTACAGGTTCTTTTCAGGGAGGAAAAGCTCTCTATGATTTGGCAGGCAAAAGAGAAATCCCAATACCTGTATATGCTGAAATGGGTAGTATTAACCCTGTATTTATTCTTCCTGGTATGTTGCAACAAAAACGTGACAGTATTGCTGCAGCTTTGGCTGCTTCAAACATGCTTTCTGCCGGCCAGTTCTGTACTAATCCGGGAGTTTTTATGAGCATAAGCTCAAAAGAAGCAGATGAATTTACCAGCTATTTTTCTTCTGCGGTTGCGGCAGCTAATAGTGATGTTATGCTTACAGATAAGATTTATAATTCTTATTGCGGAGGAATTGAAACACTTAAAAAAATCAATGAATTATCCCTGGTCAATCAAGGTGTGGATTCAGGAAAAACGAATAGCGCCATACCTCACGTTTTTGAAACTACAGGAACATTTTTAAATGATCATGAAGAATTATTTGAAGAATTATTCGGGCCGGCTTCTATACATGTAAAGGCAGACAATAAGGAGCAGCTTTTTGATCTTGCCAAAAAATTACCGGGCCAGTTAACTGCTACCATCTGGGCAACTGATGAAGATGTAAAAGAGTTTGCTGAACTCTTTAAAATACTGGAAAATAAAGTTGGAAGATTAATAATGAATGGCGCCCCTACCGGTGTAGAAGTAACACATGCAATGGTTCATGGAGGGCCATTCCCTGCTACCACCGATTGCCGGAGCACTTCAGTGGGCACTAATGCTATATATCGTTTTACCCGTGCATTATGTTTTCAAAATTATCCGCAAAACCTTTTGCCAGAGGAATTACAAGATGAGAATAAAAAAAATATATGGCGAAGAGTGAATGGTTCTTTAACTAATGAATCAATATAATTAACGTCATTGTGAACGAAGCGGGCGATATAGGAAGGTTTTCATAAAATTATTGAGTGTATTCTAAGATTGCTTGCTGGGGTGTAGATTTCCGGGCTGAGTTTAATCAGCAAAAAAATATTCTTTTTATAAAACTGCATTGCCATGAGTATAAGAAAATTTAGTAATTCCCATTATTGGTTTATCCTTTTTGCAGTTTTATTTTCTTGTAATGAGAATAAAGAAAATACAAAACCAACTAATGCCACAGAAAAATATGCAAAAGGAACGTATGGATTTGATGCAGACTTCCTTAAAAAAAATCTTTCGAATGTAATTGAATTGCAGGATGAAGCAGGGAATTCAAAACTATTGCTGACAGCAGATTACCAGGGTAGGGTTATGACAACTACTGCTGGTGGCGATAGCAGCATAAGTTTTGGGTGGCTCAATTATGATCTTCTTTCATCTAAACAAAAAAAATCTCAATTCAATCCTGTAGGAGGAGAAGAAAGATTCTGGATTGGGCCTGAAGGAGGCCAGTTCTCTATATACTTCAAAAAAGGAGATTCTTTTAATATTGCGCATTGGCAGGTTCCTGCATTAATAGATATCATCAGTTATGATGTGCTACAATCAGATAAATCTTCAGCTGTCTTTAGTAAAAAGGCAACCCTCACCAATTATAGCGGTACGCAATTCAATATAAACATTGAACGGAAAGTAACACTTCTTACTAAAGAACAAATTGCACAAAAAATAAATTTATCCATTCCTGAAAATATTAAAGCGGTAGGTTTTCAAACCATAAATAAGATAACCAATACCGGCAATAATGATTGGTCAAAAGAGAAAGGCCTGTTATCAATCTGGCTTTTAGGAATGTTTACACCTTCCCCAAACACAACAGTTATAATTCCTTTTTATCCTTTACCAAATCCGGGATCATACATAACCGATAATTACTTTGGACAAATTCCTCCTGAGCGGTTAGTTATCAAAGACAGTGTTTTATATTTTACCTGCGATGGGAAGTATAGAAGTAAGATAGGTTTATCACCACTTATAGCAAAACCGATTGCAGCCAGTTTTGATTTTCAAAATGATGTATTGACCTTGATACTTTCGCAGGTAGAAAAAGATGCATCGTATGTGAACAGCAAATGGGAAATGCAGAAAGAGCCTTATAAAGGAGACGCAATAAATTCATACAACGACGGGCCACTAGAAGATGGCACTCAAATGGGACCTTTTTATGAGATAGAATCTTCTTCCCCGGCTTTAGGATTAAACAGAAATCAAACAGGAGAATACCAGCAATCAACCATTCATTTACAAGGAGATTATAATACCTTGAAACAATTAACCCGGCAATTACTTGGTATTGATCTTGATTCCATAAATAAATAATAAAACCAATATTCATGCATTTATACAAAACTTCTAAAGGCAATATTTTAAAATCTGACGGTCAATTTTTTTTATTTACCGGAGATTGGGATCTGCTTATCAATCAACAAAATTTATATGCTCATCTTCAAGGGTTATCAGTAGCTGGTAATAAGATTGATGATGAGCAAGGCAATGACTACATTACAAATTATTTGTTGCCACCAATTGGCAACCAGGAAGTGTGGGCCGCAGGCGTTACTTATTTAAGAAGCCGTGATGCAAGAATGGAGGAGTCTGAAGATGCCGGCAGTGCTGATTGCTATTCTAAAGTTTATGACGCAGAAAGGCCTGAGTTGTTTTTTAAATCTTTACCCCATCGTGTATCCGGCCATAACCAACAAGTAAACATCCGTAAAGATTCTACATGGAATGTACCGGAGCCAGAACTTGCTCTTTACATTAATTCTAACGGAAATATACAGGCTTACAGCATTGGCAACGATATGAGCTCCAGAAGTATTGAAGGCGAAAATCCCTTGTATCTGCCGCAGGCAAAAGTTTATGAAAGGAGTGCCGGCATTGGCCCATGTTTATTTATTACAAATAAGTCGGTAAGTTTAAACACTGCTATCCATATGAACATTTACAGGGAAGGACAAAAAATGTTTGATGATGCCACAACATTAAGTAAAATGAAAAGATCATTAAAAGAGTTAGCAGCATATTTATTTTCAGAGCTTGATTTTGAACATGGATGTTTCTTATTAACAGGAACATGCGTTGTACCACCTACTGATTTTACATTACAGGAGAATGATGTTGTAAATATCAGCATTGACGGTATAGGTATTTTAACTAATACTATCTCTGTAAAATAATAAACGAATGCAGAACAACCAGAAGAACTCAAAAGTTAAGCGCCAATAGTTTTTTTTCTTGTTTATTGCTTTCTGCTATGCTGGTTTACTGTCGTCCACAGCAGAAGGTGTTTAAGGATTTTCTTATATAAGTTCAACCAGCATTTCATAATACTTACAGAGTATAGATGTCATCATAATTATTTTGATAAATCCTCTATAATTAATATTGTATTTTTACTTATTAATACGTCAAGATGGAAATTTCTCCCGGCCCGCTTCTTAAAACAATTAATTCACCTGCTGATTTAAAAAAATTAAAGAGAAGCCAATTGCCACAGGTATGCGATGAGTTACGCCAATATATTATTGATGTGGTGAGTGTACACGGCGGCCACTTTGGCGCCAGCCTTGGTGTAGTGGAGCTAACCGTAGCAATACATTATGTTTTTAATACTCCATACGATCAGTTGGTATGGGATGTAGGCCACCAGGCTTATGGACATAAAATACTTACCGGGCGAAGGGATAACTTTTCAACCAACAGAAAATATAAAGGCTTAAGTGGTTTTCCTAAA
>JBDSAQ010000490.1:0-8404 GCA_039922095.1 Ginsengibacter sp.
ACGTCAGTTCGTCTAAAAACTAAGGTTGTTGTTCAAATATAAATCAATTAGCAGCCATTTAAGAGCGGGTTCAATTTTGTTTTGTAAAAATGATAGTGAAAAAATTGAAGGCTTAATTTGAAGAATATTGCCTTCAATACAATCGATATTTTGGAAAATGCAGGCATAAGTTCTTTTAGGAACTTTTTGAACAGGGTTTTATCAATAATGTTCATAAGCCTGCGCAGGTTATAGGCGGTGAACATGAAGCCTACATCAGCGCTGGCATGTTGTATTCCTTTTTTTGTGGTGATGTAATAAAACCCCCACTGCCGCTTTATTACACCATAAGGATGTTCTACAATGGATTGACGTTTTTTGTAAAGTGCCAGGTTTGCTTCAATGTTTTGTTTGTTCTTTTCTATGTATGGCTGGTACTCGCTTCTTTCTAATAATCTTCCCTTTTTATTTTTTGTGCACATGGCCAGTGAAGGGCATGTGGCACAGGCATTGGTTTTATAATGTTTTACAAAATAGAGATAACGCAGTTTACTTTTCTGATACCAGTTGCCATTGGTGATAAGCGTTTGTTGTTCAGGACAGCTATAGGTATCTGTATTTTCATTGTAAATAAACTTATCAAAATTGTACCTGTCATCGGGTGCACAAGCTGCTACGCCGGGTATGGCTACCATAATATCTATGCCCAGCTCAATGGCTCTTTTTATTTCGCTGCCTGTGTGGTAGCCTTTATCATAGAGGGCAGTAAATGTATTAGTTTGTAAAATTGTTTTGGTGCGCCGCAGCATGGTGGCCATGGCTTTGCTGTCGTTGTCGTTGGTTACTTTATAGTCAATGGGGATGCAGTGTTTGGCATCTACAACCGTTTGCACATTGTAGGCAACTTCAGTAATGTTGTTGCGGGTAATCATCTGGCGGCTGTCGGGGTCGCTGGTAGATATTTGCGTTTGACCACTTTCATTAAGTTGTTCTGTAAGGTTATTATAAAAATCTTTCCTGGTGTTTTGCTTTTCTATTTCAGCCTTTATTATTTTTTTGTTTTCATCATCAGCCTGTTCAAGAAGGTTGTTGTATTCTTCCAGCTTATTTTCAATGTAGGTTAAATGGCGCTCAATTTTATTTTCATTGAAATTCTTCTTCTTACTGTTTTGTGCTCTCAGCTTTGTGCTGTCACCCGCAATAAGTTTACCGCCAATGAGATCAAACTGCTTTGCTATAGATACTGTATACCGGAACACCTGGCGTATGGCTTTGTGGTTATCACGTCGGAAGTTTGCGATGGTGTTATGATCGGGCGACAGTTGCTTCATGAGCCACATGAGCTCTATGTTGCGCCTGCACTCTTTTTCCAGCATTCTTGATGAGCGGATTGAATTAAGATAACCGTACACAAATAGCTTCAGCAGATCTTTGGGGTCATAAGCAGGTCTGCCTTCGGCAGAAGTTTTTTGAGCAAACTTATAGTCAGAAATGTTGATGCTCTCCACAAACAGATCAATGATGCGTACTTCGTTATCCTGAGCAATAATCTCATCAAGGCTTTGAGGAAAAAGTGTAGATTGTTCCCTGTGTTTTCCTTGTATGTAATGCATCTATAAATTTACGATTCATGCAGGCAGTCAACTATTCTACTTATGCAGGTGTTGGGGATAGTTTTTAGACAGTCTGACGGTTACGGCTTGCTGCTGTGCTGGTATTTTATAATGTCAAAGCCGGAGCCGCCGCCGATTGAAAAACTGATGATGAAGATAACTACTAAAGCTCAATTATATTCTTCAGCCCGAACAAAAGTTGATGGCGAACAGAACGATGAGAATATGTTCGTTTGCCAGCATAGTAGCAAACCGAATGTTGCCTGCTGTTTTTATTGGGCTGCAGCAAAACCCACCCCTCGACAGGGCTTAGGTAATGAGTTGTCGTCTTTTATTTCCTTTCTTGTTATCGTCCAAATGCTAATGCAGGTAACTTCTTCATTAGTGTCTGGCAACTGCAGTTTATAACCTTTTAGAATGTCAACTTTTTTTATTGCTTTACGAGATAATGTCAACCCTGTGTCAGCAAATAGATAGCCGTTAATTGCATAAATTATTTTTTGTCTTGAGCCATGAGATTGCTTAATTGCTGCTACGTTTGAAATTGGTACTGGGTCGAATGTTTGTGTTGTCTCAAGGTAAATAACCCCAAGAGAACCTATATTACCGAACTTCTCGAATGATTGAGGACACTTAATGATATAAATTGTATCAACAAGTTTTTCCTTTACTTCCTCTCCTCTTATAATAATTCCGTTGGCAATAATAAGTGGTCTTGAATGATTTGTCCCTGGAAGTATTTTAAGATTTGCTTGCTTTTGCAACTTAACACAAGTGTCAGGATAAGAGATGCGTAACCCATTTGAAGTGTCACGCCAATTAGTTTGTCCCAATGCGGAAATTGTCAAAAAGTATAGAACCGTGAAATTTAAAAATGTTTTCATGTCTTACAGATGCGCCTTGGTAAAGAGTTACATAAATAGCAGGCAACTCGTAAATATATGGCACCCCATCCATTTTTCAAGAAAATGCCTATTGATTTTCAGCTTTTTGATCTTCGCAGTTTTCAATTGTCGTTGCGGCAATACAACTTTCGTCCTCTCGTTCGCCATATCAATTGTTTATAACAAACTACTAAGCCTATTTTTTCCTTTATTAAAATAATAAAGGCGAGTTATAATATTATCAGCGATTGATTGCTAACATCTAAATATCGCCAGCTATGCCAAGCATCTTTCTATTAACTTTCAATGAATTTCCCATTCAAGCACCTGCACCATTTGTGGTGGGATGCTCACTTTACCTTCTGCATTTGCATGTTCAACTTTTTCAACAAACAGGTTTATTATTCCATGATCTTTCCATAATTCGGTATCGTAAGTTGGCTCCCACGAGCCTGTAGACGATTGAGCCAGGTCTTTTATTTGGGCCCCGCCCTGATAAAATAAATGAGTAGTCATCGAAAATTAATGCTATAAAAAATTTCATCCAATAGATGAACTCATGGCCAACGCAGGATCTAATGGCACCGGATCTGCATGCTGATCTTCTTTCCAATGCCGGTACACAAACCAACTTGTAATAACTGTTGACAGAATAAAATAAACGATCAGCGCATAGCTGATCCATGAAGAAAATGCATCGGACCCAAACCAATCACCCAGGAGGTAAATGATGAAAATGCCTGACAGATTTTTTATCCCTTCCCAAAATATGGCATATGTATTACGATCCATAAGCTCGGTATAAGCATACACACTCAGAAACACAAAGCCCCCATAAATATAAATGTAAGAGCCATTAAGCTTGTTGATGGAGGCTATATTGCCAAACAGGTAACTGATAAACAGTAAGATCAAAATCATTTGCACCCAACTCCACACATTCAACGCGGCAGAAGCTTTAGTTTCATACTTGTCAAAATTGTAAACATCTTCAATTTTATAAACAGGATATTTTTCTGCTATATCAGCAGGACGGTAACCGGTAGGTTTAAACCACAATGTGAATTTATCTTTCCAGTTATTGGTTCGCCATGCATCTTTCATTAATAACCATAAATGCTGAAAATTTATTTTAACAGGGTTCCATGTTCTAACTGGCCTGGTAATGCCATATACCGGCGGAGCTTCTTTCAGTTCTTCCTGGTAGGTGCCAAATAGTTTATCCCAGATAATAAATATCTGCGAAAGGTTTTTATCGAGATATTCTTTGTTGATGGCATGATGCACACGATGATGTGATGGAGTGACAATAACATTTTCCAGGAATCCCATTTTATTGATATGCTGGGTATGATACCAGAATTGGGCAAACAACTGCACCGGCCCTACAATAGCAATTACTTCAGTGGGTACTCCCAAAAGAGCAGCAGGTAACAAAAGAAAGGTAAAAGGATTAACGAACATGGAAATGCTCTGGCGCAGTGCACAGGCCAGGTTAAAGTCTTCGCTGCTATGATGAATAATGTGAAGGTTCCAGAATATATTGATATGATGACTCCAGCGATGCACCCAGTATCCGGCAAAATCAATACAGATAAAAGTTATTACATAAGTAAGCCAGGTAGATTGAATATGCCAAATAGCGACTTTACTTACCATCCAGCTATATGCAATTATGGCAATACTGAGGCCCAGCACGTCTTTGGTTACATTGGTAACACCACTGCTCAGGCTGCTGATCATGTCCATATTGCGAAAGGTATCTTTGCCCTTATACCACCCATACCATTTTTCAAAGAGAACCAGGAACAAAAATGCAGGCATTGCAATCAGCAGTATCTTTCCGTAAGTTTCCATATAGCAAATTATAATACCTTCAAATTTACAAAAAGATAGAAACAGGTAGGGTAGAAATTATATTACATGGTATGCTTCTATTTTTATAAAGTACGGGCCTCAGACAAGTTCGTGGATATTATCTTCACTATCTGATTTCATGTAGTATGAAAAAACAAAGCTGGATCATTTTCTTTATAATTATTCTTACTGTTCACCTGGCTGGCATAGGTTTAAAAATGAAATTGGCTGAACATTTTTCCAAGCCAATGATTGTTGTGTTGTTGATCTTGTATTTTCTTTCCCAAACCAACAATATTAAATCAGGATTAAAAAAATGGATTTTGGCAGCTTTGTTCTTTTCGTGGGCAGGAGATATCCTGCTAATGTTTCAGCAAAATAATTCACTTTTCTTTTTAACGGGACTATCTGCTTTTTTAATTGCTCATATTTTTTACATTATTTTCTTTCACCTTGTAAGAGTAAAAGAAAAGGTGCACCTTAATGTATGGCTGCTACTGATAGTATTGATCTATTATATTTCATTAATCACATTCCTTTCTTCACATCTTGGGAATATGAAATTACCGGTAATCATTTATGGTATTGTTATCAGCTGTATGTTCATGCTGGCTATGCACATGCTGTTTACAAAAAATAAGAGGGCCGGCAATTGGATGATGAGCGGGGCTTTATTATTTGTGATCTCCGATTCTGTACTTGCTGTTAATAAATTCTATCAGTCGTTTGAAATGGCTGGTGTAATAATAATGCTGACATACGGTCTGGCACAGCTTTTTATTGTTGAAGGGGCAATAAAATATATTGTTTCAATTGATGAGGAATAATTTTGCTGAATCACAAATTGCATACAATCTGAGTTAAACTGCAGTACAGTTTGCATTTTGAGAACCTTGTAATTATTTCGCAGAATCAGGCATAGCGGGCCTCATATTACCTGCAGGCGTACCACCCATTTTTTCCACAGGCATTGCAGCAGCCTTTATTGCAGGGTGGCCCACACCATGATGACAGGTATAGCAGGTTACTGAAGCAATAGTGCTGCCTTTGCTCTCACTGTCTTTCTCCATGTTCTTAAAATATTTTTTATTTAATTTAGCCGTCATACGCATCATATAACGTGCTACATTCTTATTAGGATTGGCATCGCTTGCAAAATCCATTGACTTTGCTGCTTCATTTCTTACATGACAAAAGCCGCATTTTTCGCCAACCGATACGGAAAAAAAATGCATTACACTGTCAAGTTCTTTTTTGGTGATATTCTTTTTTAAAATTTTTAAATTTTTATAAGTAGGTTCATCTGCCGTAATAAATGCGAGAGATGCTGCTATAAATGTTATAAATGCAGCCAATAACAGGATGGATCTTTTCATAATTAAAATTTGGTGTAATTTATTAATAAGTAAGATTATAAAAAAAAATTATCGGTTTAAGATAAATAAGATACATTGTATACAGTAATATGTTTAACTAATTAGGATATTATCAGCACCTTATAATGAACCAAAAAGTCCGGCATTATTATCAACTTTATTTATCTCAAAAATAAATATGCAACACAGGATTTTTGTTAACTTTAAAGCATGACAAAAGCATTTTTTAAAAGTGGTATTTTTCTTTTTTTTATTATCCGCATATGTTATGCACAGGTACCAGTTGGTATAGAACCAAGGCACCACAAAATTTTTCAGAATGCATATATACGGATATTAGATGTTCGCATTGTGCCGGGTGATACAACCCTGTTTCACACCCATGAAAAACCATCTGTTTTTATTGTACTTAACAATGCCAAAACAGGTGCTGAATTGTTCAGTGAAGGAGAGATCAGCGATGCTACTGTTACTAATGGAAACATATGGTTTGAAGGATTTTACTACGATCCCCTTATTCATAGAATATGGAACATTGACACTACTGAATTTCATGTACTGGAAATTGAGCTATTAAACAAAACATATAAAGAGATAGATGCCTCGCTGCCGCAAAAATCAATTCGCATGTTATTTAATGAAAAACCTGTCAGGGGTTTTTCAGGGTTGTTAAGTGCCCGTTCAACTATAAATCTTGGTGTAAAAAAATATCCCCTGCTTGTAATAGCGCTAAATGATTTTAGTGATGGAGTAACTGTTAACGATAAATTATTTAAGGAAAAAGGGAAATTTCTTTTTATTCCGGAGGGGAGAAAAATCACATTAGTTAATAAAGGAACCGTTGCTGCACAATTCGTTATACTTGAATTGAAATAGTATGAGTCTGCAATACAGTTCTAAACTTGTTTCCATTTAGCTTCTTTTGCACTTTCAAACACCGCTTCAATAACTATCATATTATTTACTGCGTCCTGCAAATCATTTGGCGTAGGTGTATTATCTAATATAGTCCTCGAAAACATATCTCCCTGGATAGTGTATTGATCTATTGGTTCAAAAACAATTTCTTCCGTTTCGTTTTTTGTATTGAGCCACATCCGGGTTGGTTTATCCGATGGGGCATTAAAAGGTATTTCTATTTCTATCCGCCCTTCTGTACCCAAAATATTTACACGCTGGTAAGGCATTAATTGTGTAGAACATGTGAATGAAGATGTGCCTGTGATAAAATCTAAAATACCTGAGGCCATGCGGTCGGTTTGTAATTCCGGATCGTAATCAATAATCCCTAAAACTCTTTCAGGCTCTTTCCCAAATATAAATCTTGAGAGTGAAATGCAATAGCAGCCAATATCCATCATACCACCACCTCCTGCATCTTTTTGATTTCGGATATTACCTGCATCAACATTGTAATAAGTAAAAAAAGATTGAATGCTTCTTAATTCCCCAATTTTTCCGTCCCTCACCAATTTTAATGTTTGTTGCCATTGCGGATGAAAGCGATACATAAAAGCTTCCATAACCTTCAGATGTGGTTTATTGTTAGCAGCAATTAAAAGTTGCTTCGCCTCCAAAGATGAAAGCCCGAGCGGTTTTTCGCATAATACATGCTTATTTGCCTCTATGGCCTTTATAGCCCATTCTACGTGCATGTTATTAGGCAATGGAATATAAATAGCATCTATTTCAGTATCGCTTAACAGTTCTTCATAAGAGCCATATGAACGTGAAATACTGAGCCTGGCGGCTTGCTGCTGTGCATTATCTTTATCACGTGATGCGATAGCTACTACATCGCAGAACTTTCCTGACTGCATAGCTGGAATAACTTTTTCACGACCAATTTTAGCGGTGCTTAATATTCCCCAACGAACTTTATTCATCTTAAATAGTTTGAGAATACAATGTAATAATTATCTGCATTAATCCCTTAATCCATCGGAAATAGATATGCAGTTTGCAGAACTGTGTTGCTGCTTAATGGGAGAAGATAAATTCGATCGAAGTATTAATTTCTTTCTCTTCTTGCGTGAAGGCGTAATATTATGTGCACTGCAATAAGAATTTCAAAAATAATTTCTTTGACAATCATAGGATAGGTTTAACGATAATAAAACGTATGTAATTGAAAAATATTATGCAATTTTTATAAGTTTTGGCAAACTCACTTTTGCAACACTATACTTCATCAATGCTTTTGTATATTTTGCACGGGATTTTACATATAGCTTAAATATATCCATATCATGTTAAAGTATAAAATAACATTTACTCTAATTTCATTTCCTTTTCTATTCCCTATGTTTTCTGCAGCACTCTTTGCGCAGGAAACCCCCAGGGTAATTTCATTATGGAGCAAAGGTGCTCCTGGCTTTGAAAGCCGTAGAAATGAACCTGAGCTTGCCCAGGATTATTGGGTAAAAAATATTCATAACCCATCAATAACAGTTTATCTGCCACCCAAAGAAAAAGCAACAGGTGCGGCTGTTATTATTTGTCCGGGGGGCGGTCATAGAGAGCTTGTTTTTAATGCTGAAGGAAAGGATCCTGCGCTTTTTTTTAATAGTATTGGCGTAGCTGCATTTGTTTTAAAATACAGGCTGGCCCGTGAGCCCAATTCACCCTATAAAGTAGATAAAGAACCCGGAGAAGATGCATACAGGGCAATTCGTTTGGTGAGAAACATGGCCAG
>JBDSAQ010000491.1:0-9575 GCA_039922095.1 Ginsengibacter sp.
ACTAATCTATAAAAAATTATGGTTGTTGTCTTGTGCTGTTTTGCCGTTGGTCAGAGACCAGACGGCGGCCTTTGCAGTTGAGTGGATTGGCTTGCGTGATTAAAGCGGAACACCCACAGAGGCCGAAAAATTTAAAGGCATTAATGAAAATACAAAATTCGGTTTAAACAGAATTTTGATTGCGGGCTTCTTGTTGTTGCTTGGCTTCTGTTGTTGGTCACAAGACCTAACAACGGCTCGGCTGGGAGAACATCAGCAAGGGCGACGTAGACAGATTTATTTTGTTCTGTTGGAACTTCAGGTGCTTAATTTTACTTCTACCGGTTCTTATTATTTCAAATTCTGTTACTTACATTTACAGATAAACGTTCTGTTCTTTTTATTCATAAGTAATTTTATGAGAAGGTTTTACCTGACAATTGTAAATATTTTATCCTTAATAATTGTTTTGCAGGCACAAGTTCAGTTTGCGGCGCCTGCGCAAAATTCTTCTGTTAGCACCTCAGTAAAAGTAGCAAGTTTTAATGTTGATGGATCTGCAGGATTACTTCATGATTTTAAAATTTCAGATCCAACAGATTGTTTCAGAGTACTTGAAGGCCCGGATGAGAAACTTTATGGAACGGCTACCGGCGGCGATACCAGTGACCCTATATTATTCTCAATGAATGAAGATGGAAGTGGCTTAAAAATAATATATACTTTTCCTTCCGCCTCCTTTAGCGTTCCAGCTTTTGGGCCAGATGGCAAACTGTATATTGTAGTTGCAGATACGCTGTATAAAATGAAATTAGATGGTTCTTCAATTACTGCAATTACTGTCATGCCTTCACGAACAAATGAAATTATGATTGATAGTAGCGGCTGGATTTATTCAGTGGGAATTATTGGGAACAATCAGATCTTATATAAAATTAAAATAGATGGTTCAGGTTTTCAAACTCTTCGTACGTTCGATGTTTTTACAGAAGGAATATTTAATGGTACGCTTTGTATTACTCCGGAAGGGCGAATATTTTTATTAAGCTCGGGTGTGTCAAACGGTGGTGCCGTTGTAAGCATTAACACTGATGGTACAAATTATAAAGTGAACAAGACTTTTATTACTGGCAACACTCCTATACTGAATGCACCTTTGTACAGCAATGGCAAAATATTTTTTGCAACAACTTCAACGAGCCCATATAATTTCGGTGAACTTGAATCCTTCGATATATCAACTGAGGTATTTTCCATTATTTATTACTTTACTAATGCAGGTGCTGCGCCAGTAACAAATCCTAAAATTGTCAACAATAAATTTATTGGCTTAAATAAAACAGGGCTGTATACTTTGGATGAAAATGGAACGGATTTTTTTCAATTAAATACAATCTCAGGCAGACTGTTATACTCAGTAATTGGTACGGGCAATGAAAAATTAATTTACAATGCCACTAAGAACAAGCTATTTTATATTGCCAATGGCGGCGCTTATCAAAACTATTATGTGGTAAGGATTGATGCTGCTAATTTTAATAGTAGAGATTTACATGACTTTGGCAATGTGCCTGATGGATATAATCCTCTTGGGCTAACTAAAGGTTTGGATGGAATTTTATACGGTATTACACAAAATGGAGGCGCAACAGGAGGTGGCACATTATATAAATTGAATGTTGATGGTTCAGGCTTTCAAACCATAAAAAGCTTTAATGGGGACGTGGGAGAATCTCCTTATGGACAATTGTTATA
Organism: Ginsengibacter sp.; assembly: GCA_039922095.1. Classification (GTDB taxonomy): domain Bacteria; phylum Bacteroidota; class Bacteroidia; order Chitinophagales; family Chitinophagaceae; genus Ginsengibacter. The sequence goes on from JBDSAQ010000491.1 coordinate 1,735, forward strand.
TGCTTCTGACGGAAGATTATATGGAGTTTGTAGAAAAAGAGATATTGCACAACTTACTGATGACCGATTGATATATGGTATTAATACTGATGGAACTAGTTTTTCAGTGCTTCACAATTTTATTAGAAACAACGATGGTACGCTGGTGCCTGAATTAATAGAAGGTGAAACTGGCGAGTTGTTTGGGTTAACCGGTATGAATCAATCGCCTGAACCAAATAACATTTTTAAACTTAATAAAAACGGAACAGGTTATACCATTTTAAAAACACTGTCAGGCTCACGTGTTGAAGGCGATGGCCCGAGATATGGATTGGTAAATTACAAAGGGTATCTTTATGGAGCAACGGAAGGAGGAGGTGCAAGCGGAGCAGGTGTAATTTTTAAGATCAAGGAAGATGGCTCAGGCTTTAAAGTTATAAAAAATTTTAATAGTGGAAATACCGCCAGTTTCGTTGCTGCTGGAATCACCCTTGCCTCGAATAACAAACTTTATGGTTACCACGTTGGGGGAGGCAATAAGGATAGTAGTTTCATTTTTTCTATAAACCTGGCGGATGATAGTTTTCAGGAAGTTTACCATAATTCCGCAAACGATGGTTTTTACCTCACTGGTAACTTTATTCAGGCAAGCGATGACAGACTTTATATCACTAGTTCAAAGGGCCTTTTCGGAATAAATTTGGATGGCACAAACCCTCATGTTTCTATTTTTCCAGGTTATGAAATTTATCCCACTGCTAACCTTGTATATTTAACTGAAATACCTGTACAATCCTCAATAGAACTTTGTCCGCCTGCGGGTAGTGCGTTGTTTATCTCGGCAATAAATGGTTCTTCTTATCAGTGGCAAATAAACACTGGTAGTGGCTTCAATGATATTTTCGATAACAATTATTATACTGGTACAAATACGCAAAACATTCATTTAAATAATATCCCCTCCTTGTGGTATGGCTACCAATATCGATGCCTTACTAACGGTTCAAAAACTAATAATATTTATACTATAAAATTTGCAGATAGTTGGGTAGGTAATTTAAATTCTGCCTGGGAAAATCCAGCAAACTGGAGTTGCGGAAATGTTCCTGATGATGGTACAGATGTTATTATAAATAATGGAAGTGTGATATTAAATTCGAATGACACTATAAGAAGTTTGAAAATTAATGCCGGCGGCAATCTTACCATAAAGACGGGATTTAATCTTACAGTTACCCATTAGTAAAGATTAACTCCTTGTTGGTGTTTGCGCATTGGCTTCTGCCGCTCTGCTTCACCAACAACAGCACTAAGTTATCCAATGTGTAAGAAAGCCAAACTTATCCATTTTCTAAAATAGGAGTAGTAAAATATTGAGAAGGATTTGTTGTGATGCTGAAAAGTCTTTATTGTTGCTAAGTAAACGAATCAGTGTTGTAGTTTATTTATTTCATAAATCTATTCTGTTTGTTGGTGATTGCTAAGCTGCATATCATCCGCACGAACACGCAACAACGGCAGCCTGTGGCTTCGGAACACCGGCACGGGCTAGAAACACCCACAGAGGTCGAAATGCTGCCAACGGTTACGCTAAACTTGCTTCTGCATTGTTTTTCTCTGCATTTAAAAATTCTACCATTAGCAAAACGGCAAACATTCAGTGAGCCACAAAAAGGGCAAGCGGGTGTACCGTTCCAGCGTTGTTGCTCTAAAAATTCTCTGCACTTTTCTTCGCTGCTAAATTCTTTCTGAAACTCTAATATTGATTTAAATGTTTTCATGTCTTACTTTGTATTACAATAGGGGTAAAAAAAATTATTTCTTTTCTTTAGTTGCAACAAAGAAAAAATAATGAAAGTCAACGAAGATTTTTATCAAATACACAAGATGATGGTTGTATATTTAAAAGTTGGCTGTAACCCGGACACAACTCTCAAATGAATATTATTGTTAGGACATTTTTACGATTGCTTCCAATTACTATAATTGGAGTTCTATTAAATAAAGCTATCATAAAGCGTTTTGACGGTCAGGAAAAATTTGTTTTATTTGTAATAAGTGTCATCGCTGTTTTTTATCTATTTGCTTTTTTATGGACACTTTACAAAGACAGAAAAATTTACATGAAGACGCAATCAAAATTAAGTTTCATCCCAACGATTATTGGTATAATTTTTATCATCTCTTTTTTTGTTACGAATGTTGTTGCAGCAGCTCGTGACAAATCGCCTGTTTTGATTTTTGCTAGTTATCAGAACGATTTCAATGGAGCTTGGTTTGAATTTAGGGAAGACGGGACTTATAAGTATGCAAACATTTTTGGACTTGTCGGCGTGACCTATACAAGAGGAAAATATACCTTAAAAGACAGTCTTATTGAACTTGATACAAATAAACTTGATGATACTATTGAAAGTAGTTTACTTGCTATAAGGAAGGAAGTCTACGACACAACACAACAAGTCATGTATCAAATAAATCATCAACATAATGTAATTGACAAGAGTACTGAATTCGTAGTAAGTATTGAAAAACCTAAATAATTCAAAGAGATACAGCCAACATTGTGTTTATAAAATTGTGGTTGGTCATTTAAACATCGACCTACTCCGTGGTCTAACACGTATATAGTTACCTATTTGCCGGAACACGTTTTTCTTTCACCAGCAATTTTAAGGTGTTTAATTATTACATCTTTGGGTTTATGGTTTTAGGAGATGTTTCCATTCTCGCTAAAATAATTGCCTTTGTCCGGCAGCCTGTGAGAGAAAAATAAACCTAATAGCAATTAAAATTCTTTGTTATACCGTCTTATAAAACTCTGATAAGTCTCACATTCTTCAACAATTTGTTTATAATACTCCTGATCAATTCCTTCGTTTTTAGCCTGAGGATAATCTGGCGAATAATCATGGATTACATCCTCCTGACCTCTGACCAGTTTTATATAATATTGGTAATTGGCCTCACAGCGATTCGACATAAAAAAACATAAAGCAGTCAACCTTTTATCCTTGCTGGCCTCTATAGCTTTATCATAATACGATTTTGCATATCGGCATCCATAATAGTCCCCATTGAAAGGGCTTTTTTTGAGAATACCGTTCCATGTATCGGGCTCATTAATCGACCACCATTGTTTTACCATAAGCCAGTTCTTTCCATAATAACTCATATTATACCAGGCATTCGCTAGTTGGTAATAGCACTCTGCAGCTTTACTTTTATCTTTTTTTGCCAGTACTTCAAGGTGAAGCATTTCCTCAACCACTTGCGTTTCGTTTAGTGACTGTTTGTCTTCTTTGGTAACGGTATGGGCACGATACACATTCAAATAAAAAGGATTGCCACTTATATAATCTTTGTAAGGATATCGCTCAAAAAAACCAACCGGGATCTTTTTTAAAATTGCGTAAGCATCTGTGAGGCGGTGCTGACGCAGATACCAGCTTGCAAGGCAATTAAGCAGTTTGCTCCGGTCCCATTTTAGAGAAGTTGAATCTTCTTCATACCATTCATAAATTTCCATCGGTGAATGGATTTTCTTTTCGCAAACGAATTTTTCAAACGGAGATTTATTTTTCTTATCAAATATATTCAGCATTGTATAAAAATCTTCTTCATTTGCGTTTTCTTCAATTTCCTGGTAAACGGTTTTGTAACCACTAATAGGTAGTTCGCCAAATGCCCTGTTCGTTTTGCTTAATAATAATATTCCTCTTGCTTTGTCTCCTTTGTTTATCATCTTTCGGGCCGTGTACAGGATCAATTGATTCTTCATAATACCGGGGTCGTAGATGCCAAGCTTTTGATCGGGTGTTTTTATGATGGTCATGAATTCATTTTCATTATTTTTATCAAACCCGTTTTCTAAATGCAACAAGTAACGGTTGATAGCAATTTGTGTTTTTATATTCTGGGGAAGATGTTTTTGTAAACTGGCTTCTTTAAGATGGGTGGCTGAACTTAGATAGTCTTTGTTCAACATATCTATATGTGCGGCATACAAAATCAAAATAGCTTTTTGTTGGCTCACGCTGTTCACAACCATGTTATGCAAAAAAGAAGAAAGCTCCTGCGCATACGCTTTATCATTGCGATAGTTGGACCCGGCATTATCCAGGTAATCATAATTGAATGTGCCATATACAGCCGGAGTTTGAAAACTTGTTATTTTATTTGTAAGCAACCAGTCTTCTACTTTATTAATTTCCCTAAGTAAAAGAAATGGCAATTCTTTATACTGCGGTTCTGATGCATAAATCTGTTTGATAACATCCAAGCCTCTACCGGGATAATTAAAGAGCTTCATCGCCACCAGCACATTTCTTTCATGTTGGTTTTTTGTGAGCTTCAATGCTTCATCTGTACTTTTACTATCAAACCTTACAAGGCACATCGTTCTATTGTAACCTCCAATGTCAAACACTTTTGAACGAAGATAATTGCCCTGAGGCCCGATATAGTTCAAGGCTATTTGATATAACGCGGCTGCTGTTATCCAGCTTTTTGTATTGACTGGTGCTATCCATGCATCATAGATTTTTTCTGCCTCTTTGGATTGTGCATTAATATTGTACAACCGCATTAATTGAAAGGCCGTTCTTAACTTAATAAATGAACTGATTGTTGTGCCACGAAGTTTTTTCAGCTCAGTAATTATATTATCGATTGATTCCTTGGGATAATTCTGTTCATCCCAGGGATCGGGGTTGGCGGCAATTTGTTCTACCTTTTTACTTAACAGCAAGTATTGATACAATTCCTTTTGATCCGGCTGAAGCAAATATTTCATCAGGCTGTTTTGATTTAACAACGATTTTTGTTCGTTAAAAAATTCCTGTGGCGGTGTGGCATTCAGTAAACTGTCAATGTCTTTTTTAGAAGCCTTACGATTTACTGTTTCATACCATTCATTAATATTTTGCCGGAGATGAGGTTGCTCTCCCGCATATTCATTGCCTTTGTATAGATAACTGGTAGCAAAATAAAAAGGTGTGAGGTCCGGTTCATTAACGATGTCGGGTTGCATCAGCCAAAAACGATATTCTCCGGGATAAACCCAAAAACCGCAGCCCTCTGCGACTTTCCGCGGAAATAAAACGATGACGCTAACGGTAAGAAGAATAAACCTTATCAATGTTCTCATGATTATATTGTTGAAATTCTTTTTCTGAAAGTTCGAAAACTGATATCGTGAATGAATCAGTATTTACTGCCTTTTTTGACATCGCCGTTGCCTCCCTTAAATCTTTTTCATCAATGCTCTCCGATTTAATCTCATCTCCCAGCCGTAAGAAAAGATCGTGATAGACTGTATCCTTTACCACACTGTAATAATAGTTGCCCTTTGGTTTTAGAAAAGATGCTTTCTTCAGATCTTCCTCTGTCAATTCGTTTTGTACCTGGTAAAATTTTTTATTACGATAAATAATGCACCATGACCATGCAGGTAAAACAATATCAAGTGGAAGAGGATAAGTTTTTACTGAATTGAAATAAGCTTCTGCCCTGTCGCTTTCAAATATAGAATTATGAATGCCATATTCTTTAGGATCAGAAATATTATACACCATTAGCATGCCCCTGTTAACCGGTGGTACTCCTGTTTTATCAGGATATTTGAATTGATGAAGACGCACAGTAGCGGATAGTTGTACGTCAGCAGGTAGTAGCTTTTTTACTTCACGTAAGAAACTAAAATATTTCTCTTTTGTCCTGACGGTCCAGTCGCAGTCAAACTGAATTTCTTTTGGCAGTATTGCCCCGTGGTAGAATTGAAAATGATGCCTGTTTTCATAATCTCTATCCATTTCGTCGTAAGCAGGCAAGCATCTTCTTACCAGCCGTATTGCAAGCAAGGGAATATCGAAAGAATCAATTCGTTCAAACGTCTGGTTTGTGATGAAGACCACGGGCACTAACTCCTTTGGAAAGCTATTATCTGCCTGTAGCACGCTATTGGTTAGCAGACGCTCATTGCTACTAACAGGAATGGCGCCTTGCACTGCACTCCAGTCTACATCCATCAAGTGAACATATAGTTTTTGAATCCGGTGTTCTTTCAAAAACTTTTTCTCATTTGAAGTAATATCGCTCATACGCCAGAAGTAATAGGCACGGGTAATATTCTTCGAACGTTTTTGCGAGCAAGAAAAAAAGAAGAATATAATTAGAAAGAGAAAGCAGAACCTTCGGTAACTGTCCATAAGGACGTTCGCAATTTTGAATGCGAATCAATAATCGAATTTAAATGTTCTTTATTGAAAGTAGGAGATAGGATATTGTTAATTATTTAAACCCTTTAAATATTGATGATTGCGAGGCTGCAAAACTTGCCGCCTAAACCAACTATGGTAAGGAGAGACAAAGTAATACTATAGTTTGTGTCGATAAAAACAAACTTTATTACAGCAATTAAACCATGCATCTAAAACCGCAAACACTTTACTCAATCCAAAAAAAAACCAAACACACCCACCAATCAGGCATGCACATATTCCGTCATCAAACAAAATTTTTGTCCTGTGTTTTATTAATACATGACAAAAAAGGCAATTTTTGTCCTATGTTTGTAAAACACATGACAAAAGCAATGATAAAGCTGCTTCCATTAAAAACAGATATAGAAACAAAAAAAATCTTGCGCAAAACGGCGCTTGCTCATAAAGCGCTGGCAGAGTTAAAAGGTATTATCACTAGTATCCCCAACGAAAATATTTTAATTGAAACCCTTGCCCTGCGTGAAGCAAGAGAAAGTTCGGCCATAGAAAATATCATAAGCACATTTGCAGAGGTATATCAAAGTAATCTCTTTGCGTACCAGTTTGCTTCGCCTGCAGCCAAAGAAGTGCATCAATATGCAGAAGCTTTAAAAACGGGATTTGAATTTATAAAGAAACGAGGCTTGCTTACTACCAATCTTATTTTAAAAATTCATAAAATCATTGAACAAAATAATGCAGGCTTTAGAAAGCTGCCGGGCACAAAGTTGCTGAATGATAAAACTGGTGAAGTGGTTTATACGCCTCCCCAGGATAATAAAACTATCCTCAACCTGATGCAAAATCTTGAAAAGTTTATAAACGATGACGATATGATGGATATTGACCCATTGATAAAAATGGCAATTATTCACCACCAGTTTGAAAGCATTCATCCTTTTTATGATGGCAATGGCAGAGCCGGCAGAATCATTAACATCCTGTACCTGGTACACAAAAATTTATTGCACTTGCCGGTACTTTATTTAAGCCGATATATTATTAAGCACAAAGATGATTATTATCGTTTACTACAGCAGGTAAGAAAAACGGGGCAATGGGAAGAATGGATTGTATACATGCTTAATGGCGTAGAGCAAACTGCACAGGAAACAATAGTACTGATCAGTGAAATAAAAGACCTGATGCAGCAATACAAACAAACAATAAGAACTGAACTGCCCAAATTATATAGCCAGGATCTTTTAAACAATCTCTTTAAATATCCATATACTAAAATTGAGTTTTTTGAAAGAGATTTAGGTATAAGCAAACGTACAAGCGTGCGTTATCTTGAAGCTTTAATTCAAAAGAAAATTTTACAAAAGCAAAAAATAGGAAGAGATAATTTTTATCTGAACAAGCCGCTCTTTGAATTGCTGTCCGGGAATTGAAAGGCGGGTATTTAGAGAGAGGAATCTCATAAGGGCTAAAAAACAAATCACAGTTTTTGATTAGCTTGCCATTATTTAGTGTCTGCAAGAAAACCCTTCTTTTTTTAAAACTCTCACCGATTTTTTCAGCAGGTCAGTCTGTTAAAAAGAAAATGAGTTGCTTTTATTGATTTAGCTCATTGATGCCCCTGATTTTTGGAAA